>NZ_LGYY01000188.1:0-1671 GCF_001308045.1 Shewanella sp. Sh95 | reverse complement strand
TCCCCCTGTGTCAGGATTGTTGTCACCCCTAAATAATCATTATTTTTAAAGACAGGGTGCGGCAAAAGAGAACAAAATGGCTCGGTATTCACCAGAACGTAAAGAGGCGATCCTTAAAAAATTATTACCGCCTCACAATTTAACGGTCGCAGAGGTTGCTCGGGAAGAAGGCATTGCGGTGCAAACCTTGTATCATTGGCGGGATATTGCCAGAAAAGAAGGTCGCCCCGTGCCAGGTAAAACATTAACAGCCGATGATTGGTCAGCTGAAGCCAAACTTGCCGTGATTATTGAAACTGCTCCGCTATCAGAAGCAGAAATAAGCCAGTATTGTCGTGAAAAAGGCTTGTACCGCGAACAAGTACAACAGTGGAAGTTGGAGTGCTTGTCTGGTTTTCAAACCTCAGAAGTACAAACTAAAACCATTAAACAGCAGGCCAAGGCTGACAAAGCCGAAATCAAATCGCTGCAACGGGAATTGCGCTACAAAGAGAAAGCGTTGGCAGAAGCTGCCGCATTACTGGTGCTCAGAAAAAAGCTCAATGCGCTCTGGGGGGACGACAGCGAGGAGAGCTAACCCCCTTGCCTGAGCGCATAGCATTGATTGCCTTAATTCAAGAGGCCTATACCAATGGTGCTCGCCTTTATAAGGCTTGTGCTGAAACGGGCCTCAGTAAGCGTACCTATCGACGTTGGTATCGAGAAGGTCAAGTACAAGCTGATTTAAGGCCGACAGCGGCTCGTCCAGAGCCCGCCAATAAACTCGAAGAACATGAGCGACAACAGATATTAAGTGTGTGTAATCAAGCGGAGTACGCCAGCTTACCCCCGTCGCAAATTGTGCCAACATTATTAGATAACGGGATTTATATCGCTTCGGAATCCAGCTTCTACAGAGTGTTAAATGCTCATGGTCAACTTAACCATCGTGGTCGCACTCAGGCTGCTGTTAATCGAAGCAAACCGTTAAGTTATCGGGCAGATGGGCCGAATCAAGTGTGGTCGTGGGACATCACTTATTTGGCTTCAACCGTCAAAGGCCAGTTTTATTATCTGTACATGTTTGAAGATATTTACAGTAGAAAAATAGTGGGTTACGAAGTTCACGAACAAGAATGCGGTGAGTACGCCGCCGCGCTAATCCAACGCTGCATGTTACGCGAACAATGTTTTAATACGCCATTAGTGCTGCACTCTGATAATGGGGCGCCGATGAAGTCATTGACCATGAAAGCCAAGCTAGAAGAACTCGGTATTACGGCATCATTAAGTCGGCCGCGGGTGAGTAACGACAACCCCTTTTCAGAGTCGTTATTTAAAACCTTAAAATACCGACCACAGTGGCCTGCATCAGGTTTTAGCAGCTTAGCAACAGCAAGAGAATGGGTGGAAAAGTTTGTAACCTGGTACAACGATGAACATAAACACAGCCAGCTCAATTTTGTCTCACCAGGACAACGTCATGCTCAGCTAGATAACGCTATTTTAGCCAAGCGTAAGGAAGTGCTTGAAGCGGCAAAGGCAAGAAGACCGACGCGCTGGTCTAAAGACGTGAGAAATTGTGAGGCAGTTGGGCCCGTGACCCTAAACCCAGATAAAGCACCAATAGAAGGGGTAATAAATGCAGCTTAATATTTAAGCAAAGAGTGACAACTACCTTGAAAAACACCG
>NZ_LGYY01000118.1:0-1692 GCF_001308045.1 Shewanella sp. Sh95 | reverse complement strand
GGAGGTACTCAGGCGGCCTGATTATCAAATCACGGAGAAAGAATTGCTGGCGGCCTGGGTATTATTCGCCAATCAGTTGCTCAAATATGGCTATGCTATGGCTGATTTATGAGGGGATCCTTCAGCACTTAATAGATTGGGCTTGGGGTGGCTTTGATAAGAGTTACATATCTGATGATTCAATCGAGTTAGTTGCTACTGCACTTTGTTGGTTTTTAACTTCAAGCAATCGAAAGTTGAGGGATTGTTCAACAAAAGCATTAGTTAACTTGCTAGAAAATAGAATTCCAGTATTGATTAGGGTAATCGATAAATTTGATGGCGTAGATGATCTTTATGTTTGGGAAAGAGTGTTAGCTGTTACCTTAGGTTGTGTATTGCGAACAGAGGATCATCATGAGCTAGGCCCTGTAGCTGAAATAGTTTATACAAAGGTTTTTGATACAGAGGATGTATATCCACATTTCCTCTTAAGAGACTACGCAAGAGAGATTATAGAGTATGTTTCACACCTTGGTTTGATAACAGAAAATATTGAAGTTTCCAAAACTAAGCCCCCATACAAAAGTGAATGGCCTGATGACATACCAACTAAAGATGAGCTGAAAGGTCTTTATGATGAGAAAGACTACTGGGACTTGTGGAGTTCAGTTATGGGGGGCGGTGATTTCTCTAGGTACACCATTGGCACTAACTCTAACCATTCAGATTGGTCTGGGTATAGGTTAGGCCAAATCCCTGTAAATAGAGAAGAAATCTTTAATGATTTTAAGAGCCGCTTATCTGAAGAGCAACTTCAATTATTTGATTCAATAGATCCTTTTATTTATGAGAATGCTTCAAATGATTTAGATATAGATGAATACTTTACTTTCAGAATCCCTACAGCTAGGAAGACAGATGAAGTACTATCGGCAAATATATTGGCTTTTAAAGAAGCTTTATCTGCGGAATTGCTAGCTCTTTATGAAGGTGATATTGAGCCCTACTTTGATCACAATAATAACTTATTAGATACAGACGCTCATTTTGACCTTAGGTTGGCTGAACGCCTTATTTTTAATCGCGTAATTGAGTTAGGCTGGTCTCCAGATTTGCATGGAGATTTTGATAGAGGCATTGGAACAGGTAGAGGGCGGCACGAGCCATACCAAGAACGAATAGGGAAAAAGTATCAATGGATCGCATTTCATGAATTCATGGCAAGGCTTTCTGATAATTACATTCGCTATGAGGGATACGGCGATGAACGAGAAGAGTATCCTTATTTAGGCCCTTGGGAGCCCTATGAAAGGGATATAGATCCAACAATTCTACTTAAAAATACAGCAGACAAATCCATACCTATTGAAGATCAGTGGTGGATTAGTAAAGAAGCTTTTGAGTGGAATTGTACTTTTGAAGATTGGGTAAAAGATACTTCTACGTTGGATAACCCGCAGGGGTTGATTGAAGTAAAAGATAATAAAGGAGGTGATTGGCTTGTTCTGGAAAGTTACCCGTCTTGGAAAGAGCCTAAAGAAGTAGGTAAGGAAGACTGGGGACATCCACGGAAAGAGGTTTGGTGCTGAAGGATCCCCTCATAAATCAGCCATAGCATAGCCATATTTGAGCAACTGATTGGCGAATAATACCCAGGCCGCCAGCAATTCTTTCTCCGTGATTTGATAATCAGGCCGCCTGAGTACCTCC
>NZ_LGYY01000229.1:0-1712 GCF_001308045.1 Shewanella sp. Sh95 | reverse complement strand
GAGGTACTCAGGCGGCCTGATTATCAAATCACGGAGAAAGAATTGCTGGCGGCCTGGGTATTATTCGCCAATCAGTTGCTCAAATATGGCTATGCTATGGCTGATTTATGAGGGGATCCTTCAGCATATAGCATGTGATGGTTTATGCTCTGAATGACAAGCTGTACACTCCAATGTATTCCGATAGTGAGCAGAGTCATGGGGTAATTTATCGTATTTATTTTCTTTCGTTGGAATTTCGTCCATTGTACCATGGCATCGAATACAAAAACTTGAATCTGGTCTTTCATTCGGGATACCGCTACCGTGACATGTTTTACAACTGCCACCTTTTCCCATCAACTTAAAATGATGTTCTTTAATGGGGACTCCACTTAAAGTATTCTCCGTTGTGTAGGCTGATAAAGATGTCATTAATAAAGCACTAACCAAACCTAATTTATGTATATATTTCATCATTATCACCTATTACACTTTTCTAATCGCAGCTTGATTTCCTGCAATTTGTCCAAACACGAGACCATCAATAGAAGAGCAACCGCCTAATCGGTCCATTCCATGTGTACCACCAGTAACTTCACCAGCAGCAAATAAGCCTGAAATTGGTTCACAAGTGTTAGAATCAATAACCTCTGCATTAGGTGTAATAGCAACCCCCCCCATGCAATAATGTAACTTGGGTGACAATCGGATTGAATAAAATGGAGGTTTTAAAATTGTTTTCTCATCTAAAGGCTTATTAAACGGATCTTTTGCTTTACCTTGAACAATCTCATTCCATTCATTTACTGAATTTTTTAATGCATCAATATCAACATCATAACGTTTAGCTAATTCATCAAGCGTTTCTGACTTTTTAATTGCACCATCACGGTAAGCCGCTTTAAAACCTTCAGCATGATTTGCCGTTGCTTCACCACAAAATACAAATGGCATATTAGGTTTTTCTTTCGTACCTGAGGCCAATACTGCCAACTGCGCATCCGCACGAGTTCGACGGTCTGCTAATTCATTCATGAATCTCGCGCCAGTTTTAGGGTCAATTGCGATACCTTCTGCAAAAGCATAATCCGCAAAGAAACTCGCAGGGCCTGCGCCCTTCTCATCTGGTGTAGCCCAAGGACCTAACTGGTACATGTCTAACATTACCGGCAGGGCTCGAATAGACAATAATGACTTAATCATGGTTGCTGAAGCGCCAGGCTGAGCAGTGCTTTCAAGTTCCTGATATGCAGGCATTGTTGTTTTAATAAACTGGTGATCTTGTCCCCATCCACCAGAAGCAACAATTACCCCTTTTTTAGCCTTATAAGCGAATTGACCTCTATTGGAACCACTCTTAAAATCGTATTTTTCACTGACGACAATACCTGTCACACCACTGTCGCCACGAATGACTTCTTCAACATTCGTTCTATTTTGAAATATGATCCCAGCCTTACGAAGGTAGTTATGCATAGGAACGACAATGCCACCACCGGATGCACTTTCGGGTAAATGTGCACGTGGAGCACTATGCCCACCGAGACGAATTACCTTGTCTTGAAACTTTACGCCACATTCCATCAGCATATCGTAGGCTTTGTGCTGAAGGATCCCCTCATAAATCAGCCATAGCATAGCCATATTTGAGCAACTGATTGGCGAATAATACCCAGGCCGCCAGCAATTCTTTCTCCGTGATTTGATAATCAGGCCGCCTGAGTACCTCC
>NZ_LGYY01000105.1:0-1792 GCF_001308045.1 Shewanella sp. Sh95 | reverse complement strand
TAGGATATTGGCTTCGCGCATCTTGTTGTCCAAGTGTAGTTTTTAGCGAAACCATTTGATCATGCAACAAGATGCGCTTCCACCCTAATTTGATGATTTATTTGTAAATCATCAGGGGATTCTTCAGCGCTAAATGCGTCCTTATTTATTAGAGGATATATTATAGCGATTACATTTATCTGGTTTTAACTGTTTCGACTAACTTACCATTAACTATCGATACGTGAGACACTTCTTCTGTGTAATAGCTATTCAAGGTCGATGTGTTAGCACTTAAAGGAACCATCTCGTTACCGATCATTTCTGCGTCATGTGTGCCCGTTGCATCAACTGTCAGTGTAATATTATCAACTAGCACTAGCCCGTTATCTGTCACTTCAAGTAAGTCAGCCCAGGAGGTTATATAGTCTGTAACATAAGCAATCACATAGCGGTTGCTTACATTAAACATTTTAATTGCACCAGTGGCTCCATCAGGAACTGCGTGATCATATGGTATAACTTCAGTTTCATAGCCGTAAGTGAGGCCATCAGTTCCGCCGAGTAAAACTGTGTGCCCATTGACTTCAAGGTTATAATCAGCATTACGGCCAAGAACTACGTCATCTATTGAATCTGAATTGGTGTCAATTGCCACACATGACGTAAAGTTTTCTTGAATGGGCTCGCGTAATTCAATTGGTGTGTCATGTGCAGTGAAATTACCATTACCATCATTGTAGCGTACTATAGGGCTGCCGCTGTATGAATTAACATCAATCATGTCGATAAATGTGTCGCCATTAAAGTCACCAGAACAAGCGCCGTGGGTATATCCACCAGCGATGACTTTTCCTTGGTATTGGAGCGTACTTAGGTAAATTATGTTGTTGCCTTCAGTCGCATGATGTTCTCCATCACCAAATTCGTGCCCATGGCTATGTGCGTAGTAATCATCTATGCCGTCGCCATCAAAGTCTGCAACGACTGTCCCACGAGCTACGGTTCCTAGACCCATGTCTGTTGTTTGGATATTGTTTGGATCGCCGTAATCTACAAGGATCGCGTCCTCTATATCTGCATCGGTAACACCGTTAGTAATAGTGTCTAGTTGCTTGGCACGATAAATGACCATTTTGGAATTGCCGACGATATCAAAACGTGCAAATTGATAGTTGCTACTATCGAATTGAGCTGCAATTGAGGAAAACACTTCTTGCGGTGTAGGAACAACAACTACTGGTGGCGTTGTTATTGGGGGTTGTTCTTCAGATGTATTTGATCCAGAGCCACCACAGCCTGTTAAAGCTAAAGTGACTGCACTTGTCAGTAAAAATTTCTTCATTTTATTTGCTTCTCCCAGCGAGGCGGCGTAGCTCAATTTACTTAAATAAATTATGTAACATCCTAAATCGGTTATGATTTTACAGTTCTATGCTACTAAATCAAGGTCTGAAATTCCTAGCTGAACTAGGAAAATTTCCTAGTTCATTGGGATATTAAGTAAAATATTTGTACCTTGTGGGGAGCTAATGATCGTGACGTTACCTTTCAATGCTAAGGCTCTTTCTTCTATTCCGAGTAAGCCAAATTGACCACTCCACAGTTCTTTGTTCTTTGCATCGAAACCTTTCCCATCATCCTTAATAGAAAGTTCAAGTTGGTGTTGAGTTGATGATAAGTTTACACCCGAATTCAACTGCGAAGTGCGACACTCGCCAATATCAAGCAGCCAATACCATTTCTTTAAAGACAATCGCTGGTTGCTTGAAATCTAAACACTTTTTCGGTCGATAATTTATCCGTGATAAAG
>NZ_LGYY01000005.1:0-1818 GCF_001308045.1 Shewanella sp. Sh95 | reverse complement strand
TAGGATATTGGCTTCGCGCATCTTGTTGTCCAAGTGTAGTTTTTAGCGAAACCATTTGATCATGCAACAAGATGCGCTTCCACCCTAATTTGATGATTTATTTGTAAATCATCAGGGGATTCTTCAGTACTTTGCACGACTTATTATTTTTAATAAATCGAAAATAGTATGGTTACATTGAAAGGCACCAATAAATAATGACCATTTTATAGATCAACATATTGATTATGAATTGTAATAAATTCAGACTTATTATTGAGCACAGCCATAACACACTTAGGATCAAACTGTTGACCCGCATTATCCTCAAGATAAGCAAATGCATCCTCAAACGACCATGCCTCTTTGTATGGTCGTTTGCTTGTTAAGGCATCCAGAACATCAGCAACAGTGACTATTCTTGCTTCTAACGGAATATCCTCTCCTTTTAATCCCTCAGGGTATCCCTTACCATCGAAACGTTCATGATGGTAGTTGATAATATTTTTTAACATCTCCGTATGGTGTATCCCATTGAGACTAAACTCATTAATCATCAAATTAATCATCTCACTACCTTTAATGGTATGAGTTTTCATCACCTCAAATTCTTCAGCGGTTAATTTCCCTGGCTTCAATAGTATTGCATCTGGCACGGCGATTTTACCTATATCATGTAACTCAGAAAATAGATAAATAAACTCAACTTCCTCATCACTTAATCCTAACTCTTTTGCGACTGTTTTAGCGATGATGCGCGAATATGAAGACATTCGGTGTAAATGATTTGCCGTTTCTTCATCACGATAACGACCAAAGGCTCTGGCAGTAATAAGTGCCCCATTAAATGTCTGAATAGAAAGAAATTCAACTGCAATGATACCTGCTAGGATTTGTGCATATGCGGAAAGTTCAGCACGTATTGCATCATCAAAATAACTACTCTCTTTAGAGTTACAAAATAAAAAACCAACAAAACGATCATTAAAATACAATGGTTCGGTATAACTAGATTCGTAGCCCGCCTCAAGCACTTTTCGACTATGTTCAGAACTATATATAAGTTGAGTACATAAATTATCTAATACCCTAGCTTGGCGGCTTTCCACTATATGTTGGAGAGACGGTGTTTCGCTCAATTTTGCCTCATATAAACTCAACGGTGGCTTACCATCTGTACTATGCACAAAGGTTTTAATTTTATCTGTATGTTGATCATATATAGCAATTGCGATTCTAGTTAATTTGTCAAAATTTTTACGGAGTCGTGCATGAACATAATGCACTCGTTCATTTATTGTCCTGTCCATGATTCACTCCGCAATTAAATCTCAATAATTACAATACGAACATATTCGTTAGCGATAAAAACAACTGTTTTTTATCGCTAACCAAAGGTTTGACTTAAATTTTTAAGTTGATTTGCTCTATTCAATAAATTTTTACTCGTCGCACTGACGCCTTCAACTTTCATACTATTGTCATGGGATATTGATGAAATAAGATTAATATTTCTATTAATATCTTCAATCACGGCTTGTTGCTCAGTTGCAGCTGAAGATATTTGGCTGGAAAAAGCGGATACTTTATCTATTTCAACCGTAATATGATTTAAATATTCCGCTCCAATTCGAGTGCTAGAAAGGCAAGTATTCGTTCTACCGACATTCAAATGCATCAACTCTTTCCATTCATTCAGTGTACGCTGAATACTGAAGAATCCCCTGATGATTTACAAATAAATCATCAAATTAGGGTGGAAGCGCATCTTGTTGCATGATCAAATGGTTTCGCTAAAAACTACACTTGGACAACAAGATGCGCGAAGCCAATATCCTA
>NZ_LGYY01000207.1:0-2124 GCF_001308045.1 Shewanella sp. Sh95 | reverse complement strand
CCAACACTCTGATTTTCAAAGGTACCGTCGATTTAGGTGACAACAGCACCTTAGCCGTCACCATTAATGGTGTGGTTTACACCACCGCCAACGGCTTAGTGATTGATGCGCAAGGTAACTGGAGTGTCGACCTGACCGGTACTGTGCTGCCTGACGGCATTTACCCTGTCAGCGCCACCGTCACCGACGTGGCCGGCAACAGCAAAACCGTTACCCAAGATGTGGTGATTGACACCAAGATTGACCAAGACGGTGACGGTAACACCGTGGCCATCACCGCCATCACCCAAGACACTGGCAGCTCCAGCAGTGACTTTATCACCAACGACAACACTCTGATTTTCAAAGGTACCGTCGATTTAGGTGACAACAGCACCTTAGCCGTCACCATTAATGGTGTGGTTTACACCACCGCCAACGGCTTAGTGATTGATGCGCAAGGTAACTGGAGCGTCGACCTGACCGGTACTGTGCTGCCTGACGGCACTTACCCTGTCAGCGCCACCGTCACCGACGTGGCCGGCAACAGCAAAACCGTTACCCAAGATGTGGTGATTGACACCAAGATTGACCAAGACGGCGACGGTAACACCGTGGCCATCACCGCCATCACCCAAGACACCGGCAGCTCCAGCAGTGACTTTATCACCAACGACAACACTCTGATTTTCAAAGGTACTGTCGATTTAGGTGACAACAGCACCTTAGCCGTCACCATCAATGGTGTGGTTTACACCACCGCCAACGGCTTAGTGATTGATGCGCAAGGTAACTGGAGCGTCGACCTGACCGGTACTGTGCTGCCTGACGGCACTTACCCTGTCAGCGCCACCGTCACCGACGTGGCCGGCAACAGCAAAACTGTTACCCAAGATGTGGTGATTGACACCAAGATTGACCAAGACGGTGACGGTAACACCGTGGCCATCACCGCCATCACCGAAGACACCGGCAGCTCCAGCAGTGACTTTATCACCAACGACAACACCCTGATTTTCAAAGGTACCGTCGATTTGGATGACAACAGCACCTTAGCCGTCACCATCAATGGCACAACCTACACTGTCGGCAGTGGCTTAGTGATTGATGCACAAGGTAACTGGAGCGTGGACCTGACTGGCACTGTGCTGCCTGACGGCACCTACCCCGTCACGGCCACCGTCACCGATGCCGCTGGCAACAGCAAAACCGTCACCCAAGATGTGGTGATTGACACCAAGATTGACCAAGACGGTGACGGTAACACCGTGGCCATCACCGCCATCACCGAAGACACCGGCAGCTCCAGCAGTGACTTTATCACCAACGACAACACCCTGATTTTCAAAGGTACCGTCGATTTGGATGACAACAGCACCTTAGCCGTCACCATCAATGGTGTGGTTTACACCACCGCCAACGGCTTAGTGATTGATGCACAAGGTAACTGGAGCGTGGACCTGACTGGCACTTTGCTGCCTGACGGCACCTACCCCGTCACGGCCACCGTCACCGACGCCGCTGGCAACAGCAAAACCGTCACCCAAGATGTGGTGATTGACACCAATGCTCCAGTAGTTAACCTCACAATCACTGAAGATACCAACAACGACGGCCTGCTCAGCAGCGCCGAACTCAGCGGTCAAGTGAACTACCAAGTCACCCTCGGTGCAGGTACCTCCATCGGCGATACCTTAGTAATTGTCGACCAAGATGGTAACGAGCTGTTTAATGGTACAGTCACTCTGGACATGCTGAATAACGGCCTGAGTTTAGCGGTCGATGCCCCAGATGAAGGCAAGACCCTGATTTTAACTGCTACGGTCACAGATCCTGCAGGTAACACCGATAATGCCAGCGACGTTGTAACAATAGACACCACAGCACCCACTGCACCGACCGTATTGATCGTCGATGACGGCAATCCAGGTGATGGCTCACTCACGCAAGCCGAAATCAACGGTGATGGCGTACAGCTCCAAGTCACCATCAACCATGCCGACTTTGCTGAAGGCGGTCACGTGAACCTGACTATCGTCAATGGCACCGCGACCACCGATGTGGAACTGAAGCTGGTGAATGGGGCGCTGCAGTTTGCTGACGGCACTCCGGCGACAGGCTACAGCTACAACGCCACCACCGGCG
>NZ_LGYY01000173.1:0-2250 GCF_001308045.1 Shewanella sp. Sh95 | reverse complement strand
CACGAGTACCAGTTGGGAGAGGCGCCACCTCAAGTCACAGGACTCACAGTGGACCAGCAGATCATTCTCGACGTGTTAGGCGAACGGTATCGGCAAATTTATTCCTAAATCAGGTGCGGAAAGTCGGATCCATGCCTCGCTCACGCGATTTTCTTCAACGCCCTTCAGCAACTTCGCAGGGGAAGGTGAACTTCTGTAGCTACTGTACGAACTATTAATCCCCCCAAAATCTGTGCCTGTCCCAACTTTTACTTGGCAGCAATTTAACGCCCCGCGCATGCGCGCGAACTTGTGAGCGTAGCAGGGGCCGCAGGCCCCGAATGACGCGGATTGTTAGGTGCTTAAGTTGCAACCTTAACATCTACTAAACCGATTGACTCAACCAAAACCACGTAATCGGCGCCAAAAATTAAATAAGATTCTAATGATGCATCTGCACGATATGAATCAAGATGAGCATAAAGACTGCGCCGGTAATTGGCTGAAGCCTTCCAAATTGGAGATGTTTTTGCCCCTTTTTCCAGCGACACAAAGTCAACGTCACTAGGCATACCCGGTAGCGGAGACAACTCGTAATTACTTTCTTCAACACAATAGAATGCAATCACTTGGTAGAAGAACATTTCTATTACCTGCGAGTGGAATGCTAGCTTTATAACAACACCACCGCTTGCATCTGTTTGTACATCCACTTCTGGGTACAAACCCAAATTTTCATCAGTTATAAAATACGGAGAAAACATCTGCGATCACCTAACGCCGCCAGCAGAGGCGCTGCTATGCAGCGTCCTGCAGACTGGCTTTGTTATGTGTTTCTTTTCGAAGACGGTTCTTCTTTTTGATGTTTCTAATTTTTTTCCTATCGAATGGTACATGAAACTTAGATTTGGCCTTTGGTATTTCTATTTTGTGGATGAATGTATAGATGTCTCTGTGGGTGTTTGATACCCCAATATGCGGACCCCGATCAGAAAACAAGTTTGCATTGTGCACATACTCGCGTAATGAATCATTTGGATCACTAACTAAACATTGATAGAAAATATACTTTATCTCATACACAGTAAGCTGCGATGCAAATAGATCTAGGTATATTTCTTTTTCTCTTTGTGACTCTAGTTGGGACTCTATTAGAGTAAATATGCTAGTTATTGTTTCTAAATACCTAGACTGGCGTGCCAGGGTGGTTTGAATCTCTACAAAGAGCGCGTAAGCCATTTCCGTTTTTTCATCTTCTGTAGTGTTTTTAAAACCTTGGAACCCGTAACTTGAATAGCTTTTTTTCAACCTTCCGAGAAGAAACCTTAGTGCGTCAATGCCTTTTAGTCTTTCGGCATCATCAGATAAGACAGAGAGCTCTGACAGATTTCTCTTATGGAACTCCAGAAGTCTGTAAAATGACTCATTGAAATTTTGGATTTTAAATATTTTCTTTTGTTCTGAGATTTCTAGCCTTGTTTCCTTAAGCTCCTCGCGTTGAAGTCTTAATTCCTCTCTCTGCAAAAGAATTGTGATAATCATCCCGGCAAATGCTAATCCGGAAAACATTGAGGTGACTATACCAAAGCTATCTCCAAACACCCCTGCCTGACCAATTGTCAGACTTGATATCGGCCATGTGATCCAGAGTAGGAATATCGCATAGCTTGCAACTACAAAAACCACACCACCCAAAATAAATTTTGATAGTTTTCCTACGCTCAATTTTGACTCCTTAGAACACATAACAGTGTATTACCTGCTCTTCTAATAAAACCCAACCCGAATATGGTTAGACATGGGAATAAACGAGTAAATAAGTTAATTATGACAATAAGTTAGCATCAGTTTCAGTGGGCTATCAACATTTTTCATCCAGAAAAATCGCGACCTTATTTACCGAGAAGCATTTTGGCGCGGTAAATAGTATTAGGCAAAGTGAAAGAGTAATAATTTCAGTTAATTGCATGAACATCCAAGCAAATATGAAAGATGGGACAGGCACAAATCTTTAGAACTAACAGCTAACACTAAGGCAACAGAAGTTCACCTTCCCCTGCGAAGTTGCCGCGGGGCATTGGAATAAATTGCGTGAGTCCGGACATGGATAATGGAATGGACCCATCCACTTTAAATCGGCCTCACAATGGGCCACGATGTAGTCGCTAAAACTCATCAGAAAGAGGACGGGTCCACCTATGAAGATTACTACAATCGGTTTAGATATCGCAAAGTCTGTTTTTCATGCTGTTGGCGTCGATAAAGCAGGCA
>NZ_LGYY01000159.1:0-2437 GCF_001308045.1 Shewanella sp. Sh95 | reverse complement strand
GTGGTCGAGGTTACGGATAGAGATAGCGGGAGCGGCCATGATGAATTACCTGCAAAAGAGAGTAATAGATCAGAATGACCGATCGCCGTCAAGTTTTTTAAATCGAAAATTAGGTGCGGAATGACGGTTAGAGCAATTGATCCATTGATGCCTTTTTTTCACAATTTTGCATAACATAATTTATGAGATATCTGGACTAGGGACGATTGAATTAAAGTGCCAAGATTCTATGGTTTCACACTTACTCTAGTTGTGCAAACATCAGCATATTGCTAGTCTATTCACTTTAAAAACAGTAGCCTATTGAGATTTTTACTTTTGTAAAGTCAGAACAGGTACCTATTTGAAATAGTCCGTTTTTATGATGGCGGTATAATTTGTTAGCATTTAAGGGGAGATAAAAATGGAACCAATTACATTGGCAATTGGCGGGGCGTCATACTACGTTGCTGTCAAGTTTGTAGACCAATTTATATCCCAGGAGGGGTATGGCTGGTTTCAAAAGAAGCTTTTTCCAAAACAAAGATATGTAGACAGGCTCTATCAACTTATCGAGGAAACTGCTTCAGAGTTTGAAGTTGAATATCCAACAGATTTAGACAAGGTTCCTTTCTATCAATCTCAGCCATTATTTGACGTGCTAAACGAATATACTTTATTTCAAGAGTTTCCTGATAAAGCTGAGGTAGTGAATAAGTTTAGTGATTATCCTAGTGTGCTTCCCCCAACTAAAAAACAACTTGAACGTTTTTATGCGATTCTAGCGCTTAAAATAAACAAGTGTACAACGTTAAAAAAGCTCCATATCGAAGATACTTATAAGGAAAAGATATTCGATATCAATGAAGAGCTTATTCAAATTAAACTTCTAT
This sequence comes from Shewanella sp. Sh95, assembly GCF_001308045.1. Lineage (NCBI taxonomy): Bacteria > Pseudomonadati > Pseudomonadota > Gammaproteobacteria > Alteromonadales > Shewanellaceae > Shewanella > Shewanella sp. Sh95. The sequence goes on along the minus strand of NZ_LGYY01000159.1, from coordinate 1,565 downwards.
TACGCTCTATAGACGAGAAGCTCACGTTTCACTTAAGTGATGATTGGTTAAATGAGAAAAACAGACAGGCAATAGCTGATTTAGGTGGACGATACACACCTGAATTAAACTTAAAGCTAGAAATAGCAAAGATCTTTGAGGGTCTTGGAAGGACTCAGAACTTTTCAGAACTCTTTTATTCACATATAGATAGTTTTTTGATTAAAGGAAAAAAGCTCCGTACGTGTGATGAAATATCCTCGCAGCTATCTCTAATATCTAAATCTCTAACTGATATCATAACTTTATATAGAGAGATTGATTTTTCTAAGTTAAATAAAATACCAACAGATGAGTTTTGTAAGAGTATTACCTACTGCAACAATGCAGTATTAGAATCTGAATCGGTGCTGTGGAAACTGCGTGAAGAAGCAAACGCAGCCGGAGGGTACAATGATTACAGTGACAAGTACTCATCAATTTTAAGGGAGCTTAGAGATTTTGATTATGAGTGTAACAAGTTAAGTAATTTCTTAAACTCCATAACAGTAAAATTGTCAAATAACCCATTTTTGCTTCTTGAAGGGGAAGCTGGCATCGGAAAGTCTCACTTACTTGCCGATGTTATTGAAACAAGGATTAAATCTGGTTTTCCATCTCTTTTCTTATTGGGACAACAGCTCACTTCTAATGAATCTCCTTGGGTACAAATTTTTAAAAGGTTACAGGTTGATACTACATCCAATGATTTTTTAGAAAAGCTTGATTTATATGCTAAAAAAACCAATAAAAGGTTTTTGATATTCATTGATGCGATCAATGAAGGGAGCGGAAATAAGTTTTGGGATGACAATATAAATAGTTTTGTAGAAGAAGTTAAAAAACATGATTGGCTTGGTTTAATAATGTCAGTTAGGTCAACGTATAAAAATATTACTATTTCTGATGAGAATGTATCACGCAATAATTTTGAAGTTCATGAGCATATTGGTTTTAAGAACGTTGAGCTGGAAGCTGTTAATTTATTCTATGATAATTACAATATAGAGAGGCCATCTTCACCTAACTTAAACCCAGAATTCAAAAATCCGTTATTTTTGAAGTTACTATGCGAAGGAGTTAAGAAAAGTGGATTAAGTAAAGTTCCAGTGGGTTTTCATGGGATTTCTAAAATTCTTAGTTTTTTTATTGCGGGTGTCAACAAGTCACTGGCCTCACCTAAAAAGTACAGTTTCGATGCCAGCTTTCCATTGGTTAATGATGCATTAAATGAACTAATCAAGCTTAAGGTGAACTCGGGGGCTAAGAGTATACCTCTTAAAGAGGCGCATGTTGCCGTCCAGTCCATTGTTCAAGACTATGTTAACGATAGAACTTTTCTTAATGCATTGATAGATGAAGGGTTGTTAACAAAAGGAACTACTCGAAATGACGATAACGTTGCTGAAGAGGTAGTATATATCCGTCATTCCGCACCTAATTTTCGATTTAAAAAACTTGACGGCGATCGGTCATTCTGATCTATTACTCTCTTTTGCAGGTAATTCATCATGGCCGCTCCCGCTATCTCTATCCGTAACCTCGAC
>NZ_LGYY01000161.1:0-2469 GCF_001308045.1 Shewanella sp. Sh95 | reverse complement strand
CGAGTACCAGTTGGGAGAGGCGCCACCTCAAGTCACAGGACTCACAGTGGACCAGCAGATCATTCTCGACGTGTTAGGCGAACGGTATCGGCAAATTTATTCCTAAATCAGGTGCGGAAAGTCGGTTGTATCTCTGCTGTGTTCCTAGGTTGTAGGACTTCGCCGACTGATATTGCGGAAATTAGAGACTTGGTGAAAGATAAAAATATTTCTATATTTCAGGCAGAGTTAAGCAAGACGCACTTTTCTTTGAGCTTCAATGAAGTTTAATTTCATATAAAAGATTAGAAATTTTCTGATTTACTTTGGTGGTGCTGAATGGGTAAATTCATCTGAATTAACGAGCCACCCATTATTAAATTTAAAGAGTGTATGTTACTAAGAGATCTCAGATTACTGTGGGGATTGGCAAGGTTAAGCACTGGCATGTAAGTGACCGTTGGCGGCATGGTCGCTCATTCACATCCATGTGATCGCGACATTCGTATGTCTATATACAGCAGATGCCGCCGTGGAGCACACAGGGATGTGCTTGCTGCGTGTCACTGGAATGACAGTGTTTAATCGGAACTCACTAAATATGCACAAGACAATCAGCTGCCGCTTTTTCATAGTTGACATATAATGTCATCCCGCTATGATGCCTGCACCTCTGGTTATACATACAAAGATCTTATAAATGAAAAAGTTATTTATTATGCTGGCGATGATTTTTGCGGTTAGCTTGGCTGCTAGTCCAGTCGCAGAAGCAAAAAAATTCGGCAGTAATAAGTCTATTGGCAAAAGTCATCAAACGGCGCCGGCTCAGCCTGCGGCAACCAATACCCCTACAACCCCGCCTACCGCTGCGCCAGCACCTGCTGCGGGCAAAAAAGGCATGATGGGCGGCATGTTAGGCGGTTTATTAGCGGGCGGCTTATTAGCTGCGCTATTTATGGGCGAAGGTTTTGAAAATATTCAATTTATGGATATTTTGATTATCGCGCTGTTGGCATTCGTGCTGTTTAAAATTGTCCGTACTCTGATGGCTTCAAAAGCCAGTGCCCAGCCAAGACCAGCCTATGCGGGTGCTGGTCAACCTAATCCGAATTTGCAACGCCAGCAAGCGGAACAAACCGGTTTTGCCAGCAGTGCAAACAGTGGCAGCAATGGTTTTGCGCAAGCGGCGAGCGCTGTGCCTTTCCATTTGCCTGCGGGTTTTGATTTACCCGGCTTTTTGGAAGGGGCTCGTAGTCATTACAAAACCTTGCAAGTAGCATGGAACGAAAACGACTTAAGCAAAATCCAAGAGTATGTTTCGATTGAGCTTTATAATGAACTCAGCAACCAACGCCGTGAGCTCGTTGGCGAACAGCATACTGAAGTGATGTTCTTAGATGCTGAGCTGGTCCGCGCGACACACAATGCAAGTCTTGCGGAAGTGAGTGTTAAGTATAGCGGCCGCTACTGTGATACGGTTGAAGGTGTCGAAGAGGACATTAAGGAAATCTGGCATTTAGAGCGTAACCTTACGCAAGCCAACGCGCCTTGGTTAATCGTGGGTATCGAGCAGTAATCTGTCCGTCTTCAAAAGCAGCCTTAATTTCTTAAGGCTGCTTACATTCCCTTTCGTGTCAATCCAGCCTTCCCTCAGTAGTTCAACGTTATTGATTGAAAAATCGCTTATCATTACTTTGATTATTTTACTAATATGGCTATACAGTAGTTGCGTGACGAGCTGTAATTCAGTTGCTCACAATTAGGGCCATTATTTGTAGATTATATTTTATAGTGCTGATTTTTCGTTATGTTGAGGTGCTAATATATGGAGAAATAAGGTGGAGACCCAAATCAGTTAAACCTTGTACTATTCCTAATTGAATTACAAATACTACTAATGTAAAAGTTAAACCTTTACCAAAGGATAGTTGAAAAATTTTGCTGTAAACTACTGATATTGCAATGTATGTCACAATTAGCCCAAGCAATCCTTTGATAGCAATAACTATTGTGAATGCTAGTATTGTTCCAATCGTAACGGCTAAACCACAATGTATAATACTTTTGTTTTCTGCTTCAAATAACTCAGCTCCAATTTTTACTGGAACAATCGTTATTAATATCAAGATGAGCCACGCTAGCATAATAAAATCCATTTTATATGAAAGTCTATTGCAAAATTAATCTGCAACGTTTAAAGGAAATCAATTTCAATTGCTCCCATTGGGGGCTGATTATACTTATACAAAAATAAAGTGCTATACCTTAGGTGTTTTTTAAGTTGGTTGGCATTATATATTTAAACAGAATAAAAGGTTGGGCTTAGTTTTTTGATGAGGAGCTAACAATCCCCGAACTCAGCACTGAAGGATCCCCTCATAAATCAGCCATAGCATAGCCATATTTGAGCAACTGATTGGCGAATAATACCCAGGCCGCCAGCAATTCTTTCTCCGTGATTTGATAATCAGGCCGCCTGAGTACCTCCAA
>NZ_LGYY01000279.1:0-2695 GCF_001308045.1 Shewanella sp. Sh95 | reverse complement strand
TCGGATATTGGCTTCGCGCATCTTGTTGTCCAAGTGTAGTTTTTAGCGAAACCATTTGATCATGCAACAAGATGCGCTTCCACCCTAATTTGATGATTTATTTGTAAATCATCAGGGGATTCTTCAGTGCATAGTCGGGAAAAGCTTTTCCAAATATCTGAAGATATTCTGACTTTTCAAACAGGTCTTCAATATCGGCTTTTTCGTAGTCGTCACCTGCGAACTCATCAAAAAACCTGACATGCTTATCTTTAATGATCTTCGATTGAATTAGGCCATCAAGCCTTTGGGCTCCTTTTGCATTATTGAAAGAATCTAACAAGCAAGAAATTTTCAGCTTTGAACCACGAAGCAAAGAAATAAATGAAACCACTTTATCTAAACCGCCTACAGGAACAATTGTCACATCATTCCGTAATCCTTCTCGTCCATCACTTTCCAATAAGCTAGATATGAACGTCAAATAGTTTAGATCGGATGGGCCTTCAACAAGCAGATTGTTTTTAGATACAAATAGATTTTGAGCAATATCATAACCAAGTGCTGCTTGTAGCGGGAATAGCGTATCAGGATCTTTTTCCTGTATGGCATTTGAAATAATACTGCCAGCATCAGAGTCGTAAACAGTTCTTACTCTATGTAACGCATCGGATTCAACCATAAAAGGCGAATGGGTTGAGTATACTATCTGGTAATTATCAGAAAGATCATTGATAAATCGTAACAAGTCGGCTTGAGCCGATGCATGTAGGTTTAAGCCTGGCTCATCTAATAAAAGAATGAAATTGTTATCCTTGTCATCCTGAATTTTACTAAACCATACTATAAATGAAAAAAACCAATTGAATCCCTTGCTTCTGTTTTTGAGCGGCAACGATATTCTGTGCCTGTTATTTCTGACACGTATATCTAAGATTTTTTCTGGTTGTTGATTTGGTCTTATAACAGAGTCAATTTTGAACTCGATTGCGAGATTGCTATTGGTTGACCAGTACTCAAAAATAGTGTCTGTTATTTCATTGGAAGTAGCCTCTAACTCAGCAATGAACGACTCAAAGCTAGATGAACTTGCCAGCTGATCTATGTCAACAACAGCAAGCTCGAACAGCGCCTTTGCTGTTTCCAATTGATGTTTCGTTAGCTCACTAGTTGGCGCGTTTTTTCGAATTGATTCTATGCTTACTCTTGATGGAAGCTCATGATACTCATCAAAGTACCAGAACCTCGGAATACGAGGGTTTAAATATTTCTTTGTTATATAGGCATCTATTAGGTTTGTTTTCCAACCAAAAGCTCCTTTGACGATATTTTCGTTAATATGAGAAATGATTTTCTTAAGCTCTTCATTTTCTCCTGGATCGCACTCTACTACCGCTTTCACCGAGCCTAGTTTCAATAAGTGGTTCTTAATCTCATTATCAAACCCTAGCTTACTTTGTAAATTTTCAAGAAATTTCTCTTCATTGGATTTGATATAATACCAAAAACGACCAGATTTATACTTGACTTCAACCTTGAACTGTTCGGTAGTAAGAACGCCCTTGCCTAGATCCGAATTTATTTCATCAATTGTTTCATCGTCAATTTTAAAAGTGCAGGTTATTACAACTGCATCCTCTTCTGAACGTTGATATTTTTTCAGATCATTTCGGGGGTAATCTCTAACTTCATCGAACTTGAAATCATCATCATCGGTAAAGTAATTGAACTTTGCCAGCGCCTCAAGGAATGCTGTTTTTCCGCTTTCGTTCTTACCAACAAGGGTAGTTACATCATCCTCAAGTTTTACAACTTGTTCATTGGTATAGCTCTTGTATTTATTAATTTTCGCTTCCGTTAAAATGAACACAGTATTCTCCAAGTTTTCAATATTTATATTGTAGACGACAACTATGTTGAAAATCCTCGAAACCAGCCTTTCCTATAAAATTTAACTCGTGCGCTGCGCGTTTATCTTGCTACACCGGTGAAAACGTACAAAGTTAACTACTTGTATACAAGGAACTTATCAGGATTCTATTCAATACACCATCAGTAAAAACACGCATGCGCGTTGTTAAAACCTATCACCTAATCTTTACAGCTTATATCCTGCTGATCTTAAATGACTTTAAATTATATTTATTAGAATAACGCGCACAAATATTGCTCTCAAAAACCTAAAAAACAAGCGTAGTAAGATATGACTGTATACCTAATCAGGATTGGGTTGTCATAGAGAATCCCACATCATAAATAGAGGTCTACTACAATCGAGTTTAAACTCAATCTACAGTACAGTGCCGATTCAGATCTGCTTCAGTAAAATTGTAGACACCTACTATCTTTACCTCATATTTGCTCAATTGCGCTATAGGTACGAAGTTCTGGAAGGTTTTCAAAATCGGATTTAGGCTCAGATCATTTTCCAAGTCTTTGGAGCACACTTTCGAGTGAGGCACAGGATGTACCTTGAAGATATTGTGTTACCAATACAGACATAGCTCTGAAGAATCCCCTGATGATTTACAAATAAATCATCAAATTAGGGTGGAAGCGCATCTTGTTGCATGATCAAATGGTTTCGCCAAAAACTACACTTGGACAACAAGATGCGCGAAGCCAATATCCTACAACATTCTTTACACCAATACTGCCCAGAACTTCACCTAAAACGATTAAACAGCTTGATGCTGGCCTCTAAGGCACTGATTGA
>NZ_LGYY01000018.1:0-78554 GCF_001308045.1 Shewanella sp. Sh95 | reverse complement strand
AATGCACGGCAATTTAAGCTGGATGGTAAACGGGAAAGGGCATATCCACGAGTCCTTAAAATGAGCAAAAACAAGTTTCCGGTTAGACCAAAGAAAAATGCCGTTCACTCTTAAGTGAACGGCATTACGCTTAGGCGGGATTTTTTATGGCGTGGTTTAACGCTTAAGTTCTTTTAATTTCCATCAGGATTTGTAGCGCGCGCTCACGTTTGTCCTGATCATACAAATCGTTAGTAAAGATAAACTCATCGACACCCAGCTCCCTCACTATCATCTCTAAGCGGTGCTTGATGGTGGTGGGGCCTCCGGTGACGGATAAGCCTAAGAAGTTATCGACATAGGTTTTTTCCTGCTCGCTCCACAGCCCGTCCATACTGTTCACGGGTGGTTTTAACCACAGCGCTTCGCCACGGATCAGCGCAAGTACCCGTTGCTTGGAGGTGGTACTCAAGTATTCGGCTTCGGCGTCCGTCTCGGCAGCGATTAGCGGCAGGCCAAGCATGACATAGGGCTTATCCAACACCTGAGATGGCTTAAAGTCGCGGCGGTAAATCTCAATCGCATCGTAGAGGAATTTTGGCGCAAAATGCCCTGCAAAGACATAGGGCAAGCCGCGCTGTGCCGCAAGCTGGGCGCTAAACAGGCTTGAGCCGAGTAGCCAAATCGGTACATGGGTGCCTTCGCCGGGAATCGCTCTGACGGGATGATGGCCATTGTAGTCGCCGAGTAAGGTTTGTAACTCGCTCACCTCGGCGGGAAATTGCTCCGCGCGGCTCATATCGCGGTTAAGGGCGCGGCTGGTGATTTGATCGCTCCCTGGCGCGCGGCCAAGCCCTAAATCGATACGTCCAGGATAAAGACTTTCGAGCGTACCAAACTGCTCGGCAACCACTAGGGGGGCATGGTTGGGCAGCATAATCCCGCCCGCGCCGACGCGAATGCGTTTAGTATTCTCGGCAATATAGCCAATTAATAACGATGTTGCGGCGCTGGCGATACCGGGCATATTGTGGTGCTCGGCAAACCAGAATCGATTAAAACCTAAGTCATCGGCAACCTTAGCGTATTGCAGGCTGGCGCGTAGCGTGTCTCCGATGCAGGCGCCATGGCGAACAGGTGCAAGCTCTAACAGTGAAAAGGGAATCTCCGCCAGAGGAGATTTAGCCGCGGGCACAGCCTGCGATGGGATGACAGATGATGTTGATGTGGATGATGTAGCCATAAATTAAGCGCCTCTTTGCGTGTGTCAGCTCTGTCGCAACGGCCTTATTTGGTGTCCCACGGATGAATGTGGTGGGCGCTAAAGCGATTGTTCTGTCAGTGCTGATTGAGTCTTACCCTAGGATATGGTGACGTATCAACGATAAACAAGCTCAAGGCTTTAGCTTAACACTGAGTTAAAATTGGAACCGAACATCTTAGTTTTGCAAACAGGGGTGAAAGCCTTATCCCAAGCCGATGCATGAAAAATCAGCACAGAAAGTTCAGATTGTTTGGTGATGAGCAGTAACCTAAAGGTATAAAAAAACTGCCGCAAGCGGGGCTTGTCGGCAGTTTTTATCGCTCACATATCACTTATGTGAATGAAGGATTATTGCTCGGCTTTCACATCACGTAGTGATGCCGCCGCGTTATCTTCAATGCTGTTATGGGCGTGATGACTTTCTGTCAAACGGCGCATTAGCGGTAATACGGCTAAGGCGATAAAAGTACAGACCACGGCCGCAATACCTAATTTATTGAATAGATTGGTATAGACGGGCAGAGTTTGCAGTGGATCGACTAAGTCCTGTGGCACGCTGGCAAAGTTAGCCACAACGCCGCCCAAGTACTGGGAAATCCCCGATGCCACGAAATACGCGCCCATCATAAAGCCGCCCATACGAGCCGGTACGTAGCGGGCGATCATGGCTAAACCAAGACCACTGACCAGTAATTCACCCAAAGAGTAAGAGGCATAACCCCAGATCATTACCCAAGAAGAGGTTTTACCCTCAACGGCAAATTGACCTGCAAATCCATAGATAAAGAAGCCAATCGCGACAACCGCAAAACCTAAGGCAAACTTAGCGGCAATCGAAAAGTCTTTATTATTGCGACCAGCCCAAGAATAACTCCAAGCTAAAACTGGGCTTAACACCATGATCCAGATTGGGTTCAGTGCTTGGAACTGTGCAGGAGACCAAGTCCATAAATGAGTGCCAAAGACTTGGAAATCCCAATCTACGTTACGCAGCGCAAACAGGGCCAGCGAAGTCGACATTTGTTGATAGAAGATAAAGAAGAAGACGGTTTGCACTGTGAGGATAAGCGCTGCTATAAGGCCTGCACGCTCACTTGGCTCACTGGTACGAATTAAGTGGAAGAAAATCCCTAATACTGCCACACCCGCGGCATACACGAATACTCGGGCAACATCTTCATATTCAAGAATAATGGCCGAAGCAACAACGGAAAGTGCCGATAATATCAATACGAGCGCAAGATTCTTTTTGTTGACGGGGCGAGTATCAGGCTCTGAACCATAGTTGGCGAGGCTCTTATACATCAGGGCATAGTTACCTAAGCCGACGATTAGGCCCACACAGCACACGGCAAAAGCGGCATGCCAGCCAAATTCGTTACCATATTGCGCGTTAACATAGTCCTTAATCCAAGGCGTTAACAGCATAGAGAAAGTCGAACCTACGTTTACCGCCATGTAGTAGATGGTAAAGGCGCTGTCGATCTTAGAGTCATCACCTTCGTAAATCTTACGGACTAGGTTACCGGCATTGGGTTTAAATAGGCCGTTACCGACCACAATCACCCCAAGAGCGGAGAACATAAACCAAGTGTTTTCGGTCGGCACTGTCATCAGGGCATAGCCGACAGATAAAATCCCCGCACCGAGCAACATAGTGCGTTTGGTGCCGAGAATTTTATCCCCAACCCAACCACCTATGGCTGGCGACACGTAAATCAGCGCCGCACAGGCACTCCAAACTAAGTTTGCACGGGAGTCATCAAAGCCAAGACGCTGCACCATAAAGTACACGATCAGCGCTTGCATGCCGTAATAACCAAAACGTTCCCATAATTCGATAAGTGACACAGTCATAAACGAATGTGTCTTGCTTACCTGATTGGTACCAAGAGTCATAAAGCTTGCTTCCGTTATTGTTGTTTTGTGTTTAAGGCCAAGAGTATAAGGCGATAGCCTGCGCAAACCAATGCCACAACGCCAAAGAATAGACTTTGTTACAAATGAAATCGGTGTTTTTAATCTGGAATTAATTTTTGTAAAAAAGTGTGGCTCGCTAATCTTTGTGGTTTGTGAGTTTGGTCATATTTGCGTTCATCGATTTGGGATAAATATCAAATTGCCACCTATTGGGATAAAGGTCGCAATTGGCCCTAAATCTGTCGGTGAAAAGTTTTACTTATAGTTAACAATTCACTATCTTAAAGACTGGTAATCCCGACGCAGAGTGCTATTTTTTAAATTAGTCAGCAAAAATAAAAATGAACTAGATCAAAATAATTAGGCTCTTGACCTTATATTTGGAGTTTACTCGATGAAGCATTTGTCCATCAGTACTAAGTTGTTGTGGATCACTTCCGCCTTATTTCTCTCAATAGTGGCTATTCTCTCCATCAGTCTATGGTGGACCCTCTCGGATCAAAATGCTGAACTTTCCTATCAGGTTCAAGAAACATTGCAAAAGGAGACCCACGATAAGCTTGAAGCGCGAGCGGGCGAATATGGCGAAATGGTCGCAGGTTTTATCAACGAAGCTTATCGGATCCCTTATTCCTTTTCAGGCATACTTGAAAGCACGTCCGAAGAATTGCCACTCAAGCGTGATCGTTTAGAACTCGCTGTGGCTGCTGTGCTAAAGAAAAATACGCAAATCTCGTCAATGTATGCCCAGTTCGAAGCTAATGGGTATGATGGACTCGACAGTGAATTTTTAAATGTTAATGTCAGCCATAGTGTTGCTTCATCGGGTGCATTAGAGGTGTATTACACTCGCAATGATGATGGCTCGGTTACGCACAACCAAGTTGATGATTCATCGGAAAAATATAAAACAACTCTCAACGAGTTTGGTATACGAGATGCTGAATGGTTTTTATGTGCAAAGGAAACCCTAAAGCCTTGTTTAATGGAACCTTATCTCTACGAAATCACCCCTGGCAATACAGCGTTAATGACGTCGTTAACGGTTCCAGTACTTAAGCATAAACAATTTATTGGTGTGGTTGGGGTGGATCTCAACCTACCAGTATTCCAAGTGTTAATTGATAAACTGTCTAAAAGCCTTTATGACGGCCAAGCTAAAGTGACTTTGCTCAGTACCCGTGGTTTAGTGGTTGCCGCAAGCCACTACAGTAAAAAGGCGCGTCCGTTAGCCGAGTCTATTGACCCCAAATTGGCAACACAAATTGTTGGATTGCATAAAAATGGCGGTTATATGGCAAATGACGATGAAATTATCGTCGCCTATCCGATTAATATTCCCCTTGCCAACGCAGAGTGGTCACTTGCGATTCAAGTCCCTAAATCAATGGCACTCAAGAGTTCGATTCAACTAAATGAAAAAATGGACGAAATGGCAACATCACTTGGCAGCATCTTATTGATTGTTGGCCTAGCGGTTTCCATTCTAGCGGTTGTTACCATCAGCATAGTGATCCGCAGCGTGATTGCACCACTCAAAGTCATTCAGGGCCGCGTTGAAAATTTAGCCAGTGCCGATGGCGACTTAACACAATCGATTGAAGTCGATTCACACGCAGAACTTATCGCTCTGGGTAAAGGATTTAATTCCTTTATCAATAAACTTAAGGATTTAATCTCCGAGCTTAAAGCGTTGGCAGGGCGGACACAGGAGGAAAGTTTATCCTCTGCAAAAATTGCAGAATTAACCCGCGATAGCGTACATCGTCAATATGGTGAGATTGAGAGTGTTGTGACTGCGGTTAATGAAATGAGTGCTACAGCCCTTGAGGTTGCCAAAGCTTCTGAACAAACCGCTGCCGAAACAGAGGCTATGTCACGCAATGTACGTCTCAGTGAAGAGAGTCTGACTAAAGCAATGGATTATGTGACTACTATGTCGCAAGAGTCTATGCAGGCTAAAGTCGCCGTCAGTAAAGTGGCTGAAAGTAGCACTAATATTAGCCGTATCCTCGAAGTGATTAGCTCCATTGCCGCGCAAACAAACTTACTCGCCTTAAATGCGGCTATTGAGGCTGCTCGCGCAGGTGAGCAAGGACGGGGTTTTGCGGTGGTTGCCGATGAAGTAAGGGCACTTGCCTCCAAAACCCAAAGCTCCACTGACGATATTAGCGTGCTGATTGATGCGCTCCAAAAAGAGGTTCTTAGTGCATCGGGGATTATTGATAAAGGTGCTGAGCGTGCACAAATGGCCGTTTCGCAAACGGAGCAAGCGCTTACCTCCCTTAATTCTATGGTTAGCCAGATTGAGGAGATTTCAGCGCAAGTGACCCATATTGCTGCGGCGGCAGAGGAGCAAAGTGCCGTTACTGAAGAGGTTAATCGAAATATTACTGGCATATCCGACTCAGCCTCTGAACTCGCTCGTCTTGCAGGCGAAGCACAGCAAAGCAGCGTCGTTCTCGCCGAGCTGGTGAAACAACAACATCAGCAATTAGGTAAGTTAAAAACCTAACCAGATGGTCAGCCTCCTACTATTTAAGGTCTGACAGGTTTTCTAACCTTATCAAGGCGCTAACGTGGTTATCAGTTAGCGCCTTTGTTTTTGCTTTAATTGGGCCATTACCTAAAGGGACAAATCGAAATCGCGTTTGAGTTAGTTATCGGGAATGAGTCGCGTTGGTATGAGTGAGTGTCGACAGATTGCAGAAACAAAAAAGCCCATTATTAAATGGGCTTTTTTGTTGAATTTGGTGGTGGCCCCTCACGGACTTGAACCGTGGACCTAACGATTATGAGTCATAAAAATGGCAAGATTTAATGAGACAATAAAATAATCTAATGAGACATAAAACTTAGTAAGATTAATGCTTTACTATGTTGCTGGTGGTCTTGTATTGTTCTGTTTTATCTCACTCAGTCTTGCCACTACGTCACCCGTTACAGCAACTGTAACACTAGGCTATGGCAATGCTTTAACTCAAGGCCATGCCATGACAACAAAAGCCCTCACGGAACGCGAAGTCAAAGGAGCAAAACCCAAAGACAATAAGTATGAATTAATCGACTCATCCCGCGAGCGTGGTGCAGGTCGTTTAGTCATTGCTGTTTACCCTTCAGGTGCCAAAGTCTTTTCGTTCAAATATCAAATTGACAGTAAGCGGCAATATGTTCAATTGGGCCGTTACCCCTCAATGACGCTTGCACAAGCGCGCGAAGTTTCTCAGCCGCTAGCGGGTATGTTAAAGCAGGGGCTTGATCCAAAAATTGAAATTGAAAAGGAGCAAGCAAAAGAAAAGGCCGCTCAGCAAGTCGAAGCAAAGAAAGGTAGCCTAGGCCAGCTATTTGAAGGTTATACCCAGCAAATGAAGGTTGATGGCAAACGAACCTTTAAAGCCGTGTTACATGCACTTGAAGCGGAAGTTTACCCTATAGTAAAGCCTGAAACTAAGGCTAAGGACGTCAGCGTAGATGACATTAAGTTGATTCTAGGGCGGATCATTCGCAGAGGGGCTGCAGTTCAAAGCAACCGTATTCGCTCATACCTTAGTGCCGCTTTTAACTATGGTCTTAAGCATGATAACGACCCTGCCAAAATGGGCTGCGATGTGTTATTTGGCATTGGCTTTAATCCTGTACTCGCAATACCAAAGCAGACTGCCGCCGAAAGCGTTGGTGAAAATTATCTGACCTTTGATGAAACGCGAGAGTTATTGGCAGTGCTTGAAACCCGCGAAGGCTTTAGGATGGGGTTTCATGTGGCAAAGTTAATACAGCTTTGTTTGTATACGGGTGGGCAACGTCCCTACGAGCTTGCCGCTAGCCGATGGGATGCAATTAACTGGAATGAAGCGACCCTTGAAATTATTGCTGATGTTTCAAAAAACAAACGTGCACACCTGTTACCTTTGGTTGAGTCTGCAATAACAATCCTTGAGCAGCTTTATGCTGAAAGAGATCCATTAAACCCCTTCATTTTTCCGCATAAATTCGACCATAGCCAGCACATGCGGCTTGATTCCTTATCACAGAGCCTTTGCCGTTATCGGGAAGCTAGACCAGACGCGAAGCACTTTGTCGCTCGTGACATTAGGCGCACCTGTAAAACGCTTATGGGAGCATTAGGCATCTCTAAGGACATTAGAGACAGGTTACAAAACCATGCCCTTAATGACGTATCTAGCAAGCATTATGACCGTTACAGTTATTTGCCCGAAAAGCGCATAGCTCTTGAAGCATGGGAAGCAAAGTTAAATGAGGTTGAGCAGGGTAATGTTGTTAGTTTGAGGTTATGTCATGCCAAATAAGAGAATAATTAATGCTGGCTCTGATGGGTTTTCATCCACAAAAGACATAACGGTGTTATTGAAAAGACTTGCAAAAATGATTTCAAAATTAGAGCTAATAGATGATGTAAATATTCCCGATGACATAGGAGGGATTAAACGCGAAATGCTAGAAAAGGCTAATGACAGTGTTTTACATTATCGAGATGGGAAACGTCTGACTGTGCTCAGTGATATGTTCAAAGGAATCGTAACAGATCCTAAACTACTGGAGATTCATAATTCGCTACTTGCCGCAGCATTATTGGCAAGAGCGTGCGGTCTTGAAGGGATGTACTCTTATTACTACAAGCAAAGTTTTGTATTAATTGAAAAATTTTTAACTGAAAGGCTGGCATCTGTTCAGCATTCTGAAAAAAGAACAACTTCATCGCAGACGAATGCTAGAGCGTTAGCTAAACGATTTTGGACAAAATCCCCTCACTTCACTTTGAAAAATGTATCCGAATTGGTGGCTGGTGAAATGAACCTTGCTCCAGTGACAATAAGGCAATACATATCCGATTTGAACCCACGAAAAGGTCAGCGTGGACGCCCAAAAAAGTAGGTGGTCAGTAACTCCCTTTTTTTTATATCTCAAAAATGCCTCATTCTTAAGTTGTCTTTTTAAGTAACAATGAGGTTCCACACATGACACAAACTAATCAGCTACAACCGCTTATCAGCTATAAGCAAATGGAAGTACTTACAGGCCGCGATCGTCGCTCTATTTGGCGTTGGTGGGCTAAGGATAAAACTTTTCCGAGACCATTAATGAAAGGAGGTGTCGCAGTCGGTTGGACGGTCGAGCAATACAATGGCTGGCTTTCAAGCTTGGAGGCACCCAACCATGAATAAGGCAAAAAAATGCCGCTACAAGTCTGGCAGGACTTTAGCGGCTTGGTTGAAAGCCCGATTAAAAAGCTATCAGGCGAAGCATAGCATGTCTGCAATTCAAAGCAAAAGTTGGAGGGTGATATGACTTATCTAACTTTTAAGCAACCTAAGCAGCGACCAACAGCCACAGTTGAGAATATTAAAACCTTGCTCAGTGCAAAGGGAGTACAGTTTTACCTCGACCGCCATACCTTAGTAATGATTTATGAAGGTCAGCGTTACAGAGGTGAAAGGCTTAACTACCAAATCCGAGAAATAGCAATTTTAGAAGGCTTTAAAATTGTTAACTTAACTCAGGCAATCAAGTATGCCATTGAAGAGCTATGCGATTATCACTACCAATTAAGGGAGGGGACAAAATATGAAGGATAATTTAATTCGCAATGTCACCTCGCTCTCTAATGGTAATTGGTTAGGCATACTCAATAGCTTATGTGGTGATATTCACTATAACAAAGCGCAACCATGCCCCAATTGTGGCGGCCATGACCGTTTTACCTTTGATGATTTAGAAGGTCGCGGGACTTATGTTTGTCGTGGCTGTGGTAGTGGGGATGCGTTGTCGCTGGTGGCAAAGGTGCATAGCGTAAACGCACGAGAAGCGGCTTTAATGGTCGCGCCTTATGTAGGGCTTGATATGGCGCAGCCTATTGATGCTGAGCGTGTAATACGCCACCAGCAGCAATCCGAGGCAAAACAAAGGCAGCGGCAGCAACAAGCGTCCAAACGGCGCGAAAGGGCGGCTCAGTATGCCAGTGACATAGCTAGAACGTGTTGCCGAATGGCGACTGGGACAAATGGCTATCTCCAACATAAAAACGTTAAACCCTTTGGCTCGCTAGAGTTAGCTAAACAGATAAAGGTTAATGGCATTTGCTTGGCTGAGGGAACGTTAGTTATTCCTGTTTTCAATCCGTCAGGGTTAAGCAGTTTGCAATTTATCACTACTGATGGGAGAAAAATCTTCCTTGTTGGTGGGCAGATTAAAGACGGTATGTTTCCACTTTGTTCACAGATAGCACAAAGCGGTGATATTTACATTGGCGAGGGGTTTGCCACATGTGCAGCAGTTGCCGAGGACATAGCAAATAGCCAAGTCATATGTGCATTTAATGCTGGCGGGTTAGTCGGTGTAGCGCGAGCCGTTAGACGATCTAGGCCACAGGCGGAAATTATCATTTTGGCAGATAACGATCTAAGCGGTGCGGGTGAGCATTACGCAAAAGTGGCCGCAATTGCTGCGAACGGTAGCTACATTATGCCGAGGGCTTGCTAATGAATGAACAAGCAAAAAGCACTGATTTTGCTGATCCTCATGGACGGCAGCAACTGAATAAGTTAACCCCCATTAGACCCTTAGCTGGTGGCGTTAGTAATGATTTAATCAACCATAAAGCCCCCACGTTAGACTTGCAAAGTCTCGCTAGTCATTATGCGCTGGTAAGGTTTGGTGCTGAGGTTGCACGGTTTTATCAGTTTCCTGTCAATACGGCTATATTGTCGGTAATGGGCATCTTATCAGGTTATGCAGGGCTGAAATATTGCGTGCAATATCCGAATGAACAACGCTTACCGATAGGGCTTTATGTGGTAGGAGAACAGCCTCCAGCAGCCGCTAAAAGTTCGGTGCTACGAACGGCAGCAACCCCCTGCCTTAAAGCCATAAAAGGGGTAAATGAGAGTCGCAGAGATGCTGCAACTGACGATGAACCCGCTAAAATCCTGCGAATATTAGGCTCAAATGCTACCCCCGAGGCACTAGAAACAGACTATGCCAAACAGAATGACGGTTATTTCTCGCTGTTTAGTGCGGAACAAGGGCTAAGTGATGTGCTGTTAGGCTTAACCAGTGACCGCAAAGCGGATAATGACCTGTTATTAAAAGGCTTTAATGGTGAGTGGCATAGTGCTAGTCGTGTGACCCGCCAAGGCTATCAAGGCTTTGTTCACGGTGCTGTTACCTTGTTAGCGCAGTCAGGCAGCATTGATACCATTCTTGCCAAAAGTAACGGTACAGGCATCGCTGAGCGCTTTTTAATGGTGAGTGAACCCACCTTATTAGGCCAAAGGCAGTTTGGAACGAGTAAACCCTCAGCGATTAATGACAAATTGCGTGAAGATTACGCGAAAGCCGTTAACGACATAGCAGACTGGCTACTACAGACTAACCACTATCCCGCATTAGATAATTTGGTCAGTTTGGAAATTGAGCCAAAAGGCTGGGAGGCTATTGCTAATAAGCAGCAAGAAATTGAACCGCTGCTAGCCGATGGGGCGCTTTATTCTCACGGCATTTTGCGCGGTATCTTTGGAAAAATAGACATTCAGATAATGAAATTGGCAGCAACATTGCACATTGCTGAAAGGCTAATGATGGGGCAAGAGGTTGGCGGCTTTATTCCTTATTCAATTGTCATTGTCGCAATTAATATGGCTGAGGCGTTAGCGGCCAATGTGCGACAGATATTGGAAGAAAAGGGAATGATCGGAAAGTCAGCCGAATGTGAGGCAATTCTTCGAATGTTTGATAATGCCCAATGCAAAACTGAACGAGAAATTATCCAAAGTCGCAGCAGGGTAATACCGTTCAAGGATATGACGGGGAGTAAGTCGGATGCCATAAGAGCGGCACTGAGCGAGTGTATTGGTCGGGGCTTTCTTACCATATTAGCGGGGACGCCAGAGCGCTATCGTATGGTTTAGCCTGCCAATAATTAGAAGTCACGCCCCCAGTAATGGGGGTTTTTGTAGGTGTTGTAACCATTACAAAAACACCGCAACATATAAAAGCCTTATTTATCAATAGATAATTATTGTTTTTATTGGTTTGTTGTGTTGTTGTAGGTGATACGCTTGTCATGGGAATAACATAGCGCTTGAATAGAGATAGTAGCTACAACAGCCACAACACTACAACAAAAAGCATTTAGTTATTTAAATTCATGATGTTACATGTTGTTTATCTAGTTCAGTAGGACTACAACAGTTTGAATATGGCTATCAGCAGCCAACTATTTTGGTAAGGCCAATAGTGAAAATTATTCGTTGATACTTACAGCTATTACACTCCAATATCCACCAGTGCGGCCACTCACTGAGCACTGATAGTGGTTTCTAAGCATGGCTCCAAAACTGTTTTGTGCGTCTACATAACCATTAACCACAAAAGTAATTTCTTTATCCCCGCCAGTTTTTAAAGACATTTTGGTTTTCGTTACTGATGTTGCTGAATAGGTCGAAAATTCAGCGGTAGACGGTGCTTTTAGTCGTTCAGAAACGGCATCTTTACATTGAACATACGCCCCTATTTCATCGGGGTCTTTTGGTGTTACAGGGCTACATCCAACAAGAAATAACCCCAACGGTAGAATTAAAATACATTTTTTTAGCTGCGATAATTTCATTTCGTACTTAGTTCCCTTTGTATTAAAGTCATTATCTTATCATTATCTTATCATTATCTTATCATTATCTTATATGGTTGAGGTTGCTTTTTTCGACAGCGTTGAATAGTTGTTTTCTGAAATCTCTAATGAGCTTTTGAGTGTTGGGATTGAGTTTTCTTACCTAATAAAAAAGGCTATTTTCGCTTGGCGAGTTTAGCTGTTAGCTTGGCAATTCGTTTTCCGTAATTGTCAGCCCCCTCGCCAGTGCCTTAATGTGGTCTATCCTTATGCAATGGTTTTTCGGCACTCAGTAGCCTGATATTTTTAAAGTTATGTTCGAATAGTGAGGGGTTTTCTCACTCATAAAAAAGCGGCAAGGTTTTACTCTTTTTTAAATACTCCAAAAAACCACTGTGGCGTTTTCTTACTCATAAAAAAAGGCTGCAAGATTTTTTCATGGTCAAAAAGGTATTAATTGGAAGTCACGGGGAGGGTAAAACTTATGGCACTCGTTAGAGGCTTAGAACTTGGCACCAGTTTTGTGACACGTTAGGGGAGGGACATATTACAAACGTTAGAGTGCCATTCATGGAAGGATAAATGGCTTTTAAAAAGTGGGGAAGGTATCGGCTTGAGTCACACATTAGTCTATTTTCTGACACGTTAGATGCTCCACTTTTCGGCTACTTCAAAACATAAAGGGGCGCAGTTCGTCGAAATAGTGGGTAGTGACATTAAATCTCTAGCTATTTGGTGTTGTGCGGACTTTGGCTATCTTTTTCTTCGCTAGCTTTTGGTTAAGTTTGTCGATGCGTTTTTCATAATTATCTGTCCATCCTTGCTTTAGAGCTTGCTTAGATATTTTTAATGCACCTTCAAGATCGCCTTCTTTCTCAAGAATAATCGCTAGTTGCTTGTAGCCTGTATGTGAGGGCAGCATTTGAGGTTCGTCATAATAAGGGTGTTTCATACCCGTTAACTGATGAAGCCGTTTTAATTCTTTAGGTTTTTCGGGGTGACGAAATTTGTTGGCTGTTTTATCGGCTATGGCTATTTGCATTAAACACAGCTCTTTTGCCCTTTCGTAGTGGTCGAGTTTTTCCCGCAACGCGTAGTGATGTTTGATAAGTGATGCAAGGGCTAGGTGCATATCTATCAGATTGCTGTTAGTCGACTTGAAACATTGGAATAACTCGCTTTCAGCTTTGATTTTGAGTATCTCTTTTGCTGGAGGTAATGCTATGTTCGATAAAGTAATCAATAGACCTAATTTACCTGCCCCATCGCTAAAATACGTATTATCAACGTTCTGGTAGATACCATAATTATTAGCAATTTGCTCCCTTTGGCTAGGAGTTAGTGCTTGTAGCCACCAGTCTTTAAGATGATATTTATCTAATATGTCCATTTTCCACGTCTACAAGTTTGGTGCCATTAACGGGCTAATGTTAAGGGTTATCAGCTATTTTATTGTGCTTTGTGTGTTCAAGTTCATGTTCATTGGAGTATGCGTTTCAGCAAAGTTAAGAACAATGCCATTTCTCAGTAAAATATCAAGCGTATGAATAGTAAAATCAGAGGTGGTTTTCATTGTTAAGGCCTGAGTCGAAGCACTGCCCTCTGTGTAGCTATAAATCCATTTTACATCGGTTTCATTTATAACAGTCTTAACTTGTGGTTGGCCTAAAAGAGCCACTAATTCACTATCAGTTGTTTTGTTTTTTACTATTTTAGCTGCTTGCTCAGAACTGAAATTAGTCCCTACGTTCATGTTTGAAGTATATGTACAAGCGGAAAGCGTCAGTAGAACCGCAATCATCCCTATTAATTTCATGATTATTCTCATCCTTGTAAATGTCCCCCATGACCATACACGGCGGCTTTTAATAAATGCACAGTATAAAGATTACGAGTTCTTGGCAAGCAAGATAAATTCTAATGCGAGTTTAAACACTACGTCATCCGTTACAGCAACTGTAATGCCTAGATACGAAAAAGGCGTAGCGGGTACTAACCTGCTACGCCTTATCAGAATTGGTGGCCCCTCACGGACTTGAACCGTGGACCTAACGATTATGAGTCGTGTGCTCTAACCAACTGAGCTAAGGGGCCTACTAAAGGCAATCGTCATCACCTAAAGCGAGTGGCAGTATACTAAGCTTGTTTGCGCTTGTCACCCGTGTTTTTCGATGAAATTCACCGAATTGATTCAATTGGTTATCTGTTAATCAACAGTTGTTTCTGCAAAGGTTTTTTGCCGTGCGATTCATGGTGCAAGGTAATTTAACTCTCTGATTTTGAAAGGGGGTTGAGCTGTATATTGTGCTGGTTTGTTACTCGTTAACTGAATGATGGCGAAAAAAAGCCCCGCAGTGCGGGGCTTAGGCTTAATATTTGGCACTTATCTATTCGTCTATCTATTCGTCTAAGAAGGACTTTAAGATTTCTGAGCGTGAAGGGTGACGCAGTTTACGCAGCGCTTTTGCTTCAATTTGACGGATACGTTCACGGGTTACGTCAAATTGTTTGCCCACTTCTTCTAGCGTGTGGTCGGTGTTCATGTCGATACCAAAACGCATGCGCAGTACTTTGGCTTCACGGGCTGTTAGGCCTGCTAATACCTCATGGGTAGCGCTCTTCAAGCTTTCGCTGGTGGCGCTGTCCAGAGGTAATTCGAGGGTGGTATCCTCGATAAAATCGCCTAAATGCGAATCTTCATCGTCACCGATTGGGGTTTCCATGGAGATCGGTTCTTTAGCGATTTTCAGTACCTTACGGATTTTGTCTTCCGGCATCATCATTCGCTCTGCCAATTCTTCAGGTGAGGGTTCGCGGCCCATTTCCTGTAGCATTTGGCGAGAGATACGGTTCAGCTTGTTGATGGTTTCGATCATGTGTACTGGAATACGGATCGTACGGGCTTGGTCCGCGATTGAGCGGGTGATTGCCTGACGGATCCACCAAGTCGCATAGGTCGAGAATTTGTAACCACGGCGATATTCAAATTTATCAACAGCCTTCATCAGACCGATGTTACCTTCTTGGATTAAGTCCAAGAATTGCAGACCGCGGTTGGTGTATTTCTTAGCGATAGAAATTACTAGACGTAAGTTTGCCTCAACCATTTCTTTCTTCGCACGGCGAGCTTTAGCCTCACCGATTGACATGCGACGGTTAATATCTTTAATCGCGGCAATAACTAAGCCTGTTTCTTCTTCGATGGCGGCCAGTTTGCTACGGCAGCGCTGCACGTCATCCTCAACCATTCTTAAGCCTTCGGCATAAGGTTTGTTTGAGGTTTTTTCTGCATTAAACCAATCGAGATTGGTTTCGTTACCAGTGAAGAACTTAACAAAGTTTTTCTTTGGCATTTTAGCTTGTTCGACGCAAAGCTTCATCAGGAGACGCTCTTGCACGCGAACACGGTCCATCATCGAACGCATACTTTTCACTAAGCGGTCAAATTGCTTAGGTACTAGACGGAACTCTTTAAAAATCTCACCGATCTCAAACAGTGCTTTGATCGATTCTGGATGTTCACGGCCTTTGGCTTCGATGATTTTGAGCGCGTTTTCGTAGGCGGTTCTTAACTGGCTAAAGCGTTCACGAGCCTCTTCAGGATCGGGACCTTTATTACCATCATCATCGCCGTCGGCATCACCGTCTTCGTCTTCCTCGTCTTCCTCATCATCTTCATCTTCAAGATCTTCTTCTGATAATTCAGAACCGATGTGAGTAGCGGTTGGGCCTAAGTCTTCTTCGTCAGGGTTAACAAATCCAGAGATAATATCAGACAGGCGCAGTTCATCGGCTTCATACTGGTCGTATTGCTCAAGGATCATGGCGATCGCTTGTGGGTATTCGGCTACTGAGCTTTGAACTGTGTTAATGCCTTCTTCGATGCGTTTGGCGATAACGATTTCGCCTTCACGGGTCAGCAGTTCAACGGTACCCATTTCGCGCATGTACATACGCACAGGATCCGTGGTGCGGCCAAGCTCACTTTCTACCGTGGCAAGGGCGGCGGCTGCTTCTTCTGCTGCATCTTCGTCTGTGTTGTCTTCCGACATCATCATGTCATCGGCATCGGGAGCCTCTTCGAATACCCGAATGCCCATGTCATTTATCATCTGGATAATATCTTCGATCTGGTCAGAATCGACCATGTCTGCAGGTAAGTGATCGTTCACTTCTGCATAGGTTAAGTAACCTTGCTCTTTACCTTTGGCAAGCAACAGCTTGAGTTGCGACTGCGGAGTATGATCCATAGATATCATCCAAGTTGGGAAACTGTTACAACGACGGACAGTTAGCTCGTGCTAAGTGCCGCGCAAATCGTCAATTATAGCCATGTGCACTTACCTGTGCTAGTCACTGGGATACTGAATGAGGACATTTTTGCCTCAGTTTAGTCCTTTCATGACTGAGATCAGCTTCTGCAGCTGGATCTTTTCTTCCTTAGTATGGGTCTGTTTTAGACTCAATTCCTGATATCGTTGTTCAATATATTGATTGTTCAACCAAACCAGGGTCTGTTTAAACTTTTCGAGCAAGTTTTCTTCCGCCACTTGATGGTCCCATTGGGCTAATTTATGCAGCGTCCCGCTGTGGGGGCTGTCTCTGAATTGCTCAAGTAGTTGTGCGCTGTTTAACTTATGCTCTCGAGTTAACGCCAACAGCAATGGCAGCAAGTCGATGCCTGGCATTTGCAGATGGTTTAATGCTGGTTGCGGAGATAACCCCAGTCCCAGCTCGGGATGCTGTACTAACAAGGCGATGGCAAGTCGCAATGGTGTACCGCGTCCTTTGAGTCCCGTTGATGCTGTGGGCTTAGTTTGTTTGACACTAAAACCCAGTTTTTTCTTCATATCGTCTGAGCTGTTCATTCCTAACTTATGAGCTAAGCTCTCAAGTAGGAGGTTTTGCAGCACAGTGTCTTGAATTTTTTCAATTAGGCCAAAGGCTTGTTTGGCTAAATTACCTTTATCGGTACCGTATTTCGTCGTTAATGTATCAAACAAAAATTCGGGCAGGCTGATAGCACTGTCCATCAGTTGCTCGAATGCGTCTTTACCAATCTTGCGAACCATTGAATCTGGATCTTCAGATTGCGATAAAAACATAAAACGTACTTTATCCCCGGGTTTTAACAGGGGCAAGGCAGTTTCTAAGGCGCGCCAGGCGGCCTCATTACCGGCTCTATCGCCGTCGTAGCAGCAAATGACTTCTTTAGCACTACGCAGCAACAATTGAAATTGTTCAGCTGTCGTCGAGGTGCCAAGCGATGCAACCGCATAATCGACACCATATTGGGCTAGGGCAACGACGTCCATATAGCCTTCGACAATCAGTATTTTGTCTGGATCACGATGACGTTGCTTTAGCTCGTATAGGCCGTAGAGTTCATTGCCCTTATGAAATATGGGCGTTTCTGGAGAATTCAAGTACTTGGGTGTGCCATCTCCCAATACTCTGCCACCAAATCCAATCACACGACCACGGCGGTCGCGAATGGGAAACATCAGGCGGTCACGGAATCTATCGTATCTTTTACCGCTGTCATTGCTGATCAGCATGCCTGCGGTCAGGAGTTTATCCTGTGCATCTTGACTGTGTCGGTAGCGGCTTAATAACCCATCCCAACCGTCGGGTGCAAAACCAATCCCAAAATGCTCAACAATATCATCGGATAATCCGCGATAAGCGAGGTAGTCGATGACTTTTTGCTTGTCTTGGTGTTGTCTTAACTGGGTTTGAAAAAAGCGACTCGCTTCTTCCATTAATTGGTAGAGATCACGGCTTAGGCCATCGTCTTGGCGTTTACCCGTGCCTTGTTCTCTGGGCACTTCTAAGCCCAGTTGTCCGGCAAGATCTTCAATAGCATCGATAAAATCGAGTCTGTCGTACTCCATCACAAAATCGATGGCATTGCCGTGGGCGCCGCAGCCAAAACAATGATAAAACTGTTTATCGCGGCTAACGGTAAACGAAGGTGATTTTTCACTATGAAAAGGACAACAGGCCGAGTAGTTTTTACCCGCCTTTTTCAAGGGCACCTTGCGGTCGATAAGTTCGACGATGTCGGTGCGAGCGATTAGCTCATTGATAAAATCACGAGGTATTGCCATTGAGTGCTTAAAATCTCGCCTTGCGCGAATTTAAACAAACAAGCCGCGCATAGGCACGGCTTGTTCATACATTGAAACGCTAATTATTGCAATTTTGCACGGATCATAGCGCCGATAGCGCCCATGTCTGCACGTCCTTGAACTTTAGGTTTTAATGCTCCCATTACTTTGCCCATATCCGCCATGGAGGATGCGCCTATTTCAGCAATAGCAGCATCGATGAACGCGGCAATTTCCGCCTCAGAGAGGGGAGTAGGCAGGAAAGCTTCAATAACTTGAATCTCTTCTGCTTCTGCTGCGGCCAACTCGCTACGACCCGCTGCTTCATATTGAGCAATCGAATCGCGACGTTGTTTCACCATTTTGGTTAAGACAGCTATAACCTGCTCATCATTCAGAGTTTCGCGGGTATCCACTTCAATCTGTTTGATGGCTGCAAGTGCCATACGAATAGTGCTCAATCTCGCCTTCTCTTTGGCGATCATGGCCTGTTTCATATGGTCTTTTAGCTGATCAATTAGGCTCATAAGAGATTAGTATAAACGTACGCGACGTGCGTTTTCGCGAGAAAGCTTTTTAGCTAAACGTTTAACTGCAGCTGCTTTTGCGCGCTTACGAGCAGTAGTTGGCTTCTCGTAGAATTCACGAGCACGCACGTCGGCTAAAATACCAGCTTTTTCACAAGAGCGCTTGAAACGACGCAGAGCTACGTCGAATGGTTCGTTTTCACGTACTTTAATAATTGGCATACGCCATCACCCCTTAGGTGTAGGTTGTCTGGTTCAATGACTTGAACCAAGTGTATTTAAAATGGTGCGGAATTTTATACCGAGACCACTAGGCTTGTAAAGCCCTAATCATTTCAGCTTGGTTTGGGGGGCTGAATAACGTGATTGTCGGCTGGAGTAATTGTCATCATGCAGGTAGAATTAGCGCCCTTTAAACGTTTTGATTTGAGGCACCATGCGGGTTCTAGGTATTGAGACATCCTGTGACGAGACAGGTATTGCCGTTTATGACGATAAGCTGGGGTTACTTTCCCATGCGTTATATAGTCAGGTTAAGTTGCATGCGGATTATGGTGGCGTGGTGCCTGAACTGGCCTCCCGCG
Source organism: Shewanella sp. Sh95 (assembly GCF_001308045.1). Classification (NCBI taxonomy): domain Bacteria; kingdom Pseudomonadati; phylum Pseudomonadota; class Gammaproteobacteria; order Alteromonadales; family Shewanellaceae; genus Shewanella; species Shewanella sp. Sh95. The sequence goes on along the minus strand of NZ_LGYY01000018.1, from coordinate 59,544 downwards.
ACCATGTGCGCAAAATTGTCCCGCTGATCCGCCAAGCGTTGAAAAACGCCAATACCGACATTGCCGACATCGACGGTATCGCTTATACCAAAGGCCCTGGATTAATTGGGGCTTTATTAGTGGGCGCCTGTGTTGGTCGCTCGCTAGCCTTTGCATGGAACAAGCCCGCCATCGGTGTACATCATATGGAAGGGCATTTACTGGCACCTATGCTTGAGGAAGATGCTCCGGAGTTTCCTTTTGTTGCACTGTTGGTGTCAGGCGGTCATTCCATGTTGGTCAAAGTCGATGGTATCGGCCTTTATGAAGTCTTAGGAGAGTCGGTGGATGACGCCGCCGGTGAAGCCTTCGATAAAACGGCCAAGTTGATGGGGCTGGATTATCCTGGGGGGCCACGGCTTGCCAAACTTGCCGCCAAAGGCGAGCCTGCTGGTTATCAGTTCCCGCGTCCAATGACAGATAGGCCTGGGCTTGATTTTAGTTTCTCCGGCCTTAAAACCTTTACCGCCAATACCATTGCCGCTGAACCTGATGATGAGCAAACCCGCGCCAACATCGCCCGAGCTTTTGAAGAAGCGGTTGTAGATACCTTAGCGATTAAATGTCGCCGCGCCTTAAAACAGACGGGTTATAACCGTTTAGTGATTGCCGGTGGCGTGAGTGCCAACACCCGCTTACGCGAAACCTTGGCTGAGATGATGACCTCTATTGGTGGTCGCGTTTATTATCCTCGTGGTGAATTTTGTACTGATAATGGCGCCATGATTGCCTTTGCTGGATTACAGCGTTTGAAGGCAGGGCAGCAGGAAGACTTAGCAGTAAAAGGTCAACCGCGATGGCCGCTCGATACCTTGCCGCCTGTTGCTTGATATTCTGCGAGTTAATCTAAATAAAAACAGTGCATTAAGCACTGTTTTTATTTATGTATGATAATGCTCAAATGGCTTAGGGCGGAGGAGGACGCTTTTTACGTGATACCTTAGATTCTTCCCCTTTGAGAAGTCGCTGAATATTTTCTTTATGGCGAATGATTATCAGGGTCGAGAGCATCGCAACTGGAATGGTAAACCTATCGTCAAGCCACCAAGTATAAAGTGGTGCAAGCAATGCGGTAATAATGGCAGCAAGGGAAGAGTAGCGGCTAATCAAGACTAAGGCGACCCAAGATGCCATCAAACAGATGGCCAAGTCATCACCAATTGGTGCCATGGCTCCAAACGCTGTTGCAACGCCTTTGCCACCTTTAAAACCAAAAAAGATCGGATAGATATGGCCAAGACAGGCGGCGATTGCGATAAGGCCGAGGGAAATGGCGTCAATTCCCATTAAATAGGCAAGATACGTTGGTAGAGCACCCTTCAGCATGTCGAAAAATAACACCATGGCAGCCGAACTTGCGCCGCCAATGCGCAGCACATTGGTTGCTCCGGGGTTGCCCGAACCCTGCGTTCTTGGGTCGGGAAGGCCTCTTATCCTACACACTAGCACAGCACTTGAGACAGAACCGGCTAAATAGGCGGCCACAATCATCAAAAGTGTCAGTGTTAATTGACTCACATTGGTTTCCTTACACGTCTTAAGGTATTATCGCGCCACAATTTAACGGCCACTTGGCAAGCATTCAGTCATAAGCGATGGCGATTACGCAACTTATCAGGTTGCGATAGTTTCTGAACGAACAAATCCTTTTGGGCGTTATCCTACTTCGGATTGGCCCGAGTAGAAAGTAAATTAGTCGTTCAATTGAACGGTGGATTATACAGACTCTATGGCGTTTAGCTTATCAGACCTCATTGGTATGAGTGAGTAGGAATTAATATGGATAAAGTGCTTATTCGACAATTACGTATTGATACTGTGATTGGCGTCTATGAATGGGAAAAGAAAATTCACCAAAGCTTGTTTTTAGATCTGGATATGGCTTGGGATAATAAGGCCGCAGCGGTAACAGACGATTATCAATACGCGCTCTGCTATGAGACGGTATCGAATCGCCTGACTCAGCTCATTACCGAAAAGCCCATTGAGTTGATTGAGACGGTTGCCGAGCGGATTGCCCAGTGTTTGCTGACCGAGTTTAAGGTGAGTTGGGTAAAAGTGGTGGTGATGAAGCCAGGTGCTGTCCCTTCAGCCGCTTCTGTTGGGGTTGAGATTGAGCGCTCACGTTAATTGAATCTTTAGATTCGGGTTTTCGGTTTGGACGGTTCGGACATTCGTATGGCACGTATATACATTAGTTTAGGTAGTAATATAGAACCCACTCGCTACCTTAAGGCGGGCTTGCTGTCCTTACGGGAATACTTTGGCCCGCTGCAACTCTCCTCAATGTACGAGAGTGAAGCGGTTGGATTTAATGGTACCAACTTTTTAAACATGGTGGTCTGTGCACAAACGAGTCTGAATATTGCTGAGGTAGTTGCGCAGTTTAAGCAAATCGAGCAAAATCACGGCCGGTTGGTGGGGGCCAAAAAGTTTAGTCCAAGAACCTTAGATATTGACCTATTGCTCTACGATGATGTCGTTTGTCAGACCCCTGTGGTACTGCCCCGCGCCGAAATTGTCAGTAATGCTTTTGTGCTTTGGCCTTTAGCGGAAATCGCCCCCAATTTGATTCACCCATTGCAGCTAAAAACCTATGCTGCAATGTGGGATGAATATGATAAAACGTCACAAAAGCTGTGGCCGGTGGCCTTTGAATGGCCTTTTGGACTGACTTTTTAATTGATTGATAGGATTGTCATGGATACGTTTCAGGTAATTATTTTAGCGTTAATTCAAGGATTAACAGAGTTCCTCCCCATTTCAAGTTCGGCGCACCTTATCCTACCTGCACAGCTTTTAGGCTGGGAAGATCAAGGGTTATCCTTCGATGTTGCCGTTAATACAGGTTCATTGTTTGCCGTAGTGATTTATTTTAGGCATGAACTTTGGGCTATGTTTAAGGCGTGGATTGCCAGCATGGTTAAAGGTCAGCATTCTGACGATAGCAAACTGGCATGGTGGATTATTCTTGCTACTTTACCTGCGGTATTTTTTGGTTTTATGGCCAAAGACTTTATCGAAACCCATTTACGCAATGCCGGCGTTATTGCTGTGACAACAGTGGTCTTTGGTTTGCTGCTTTGGTGGGCGGATAAGATGTCACGCCGTGATTTGACGGTTTATCAAACGGGGTGGCGCAAGGCATTATTAATTGGTTTTGCTCAGGCGCTGGCGTTAATCCCGGGGACATCTCGCTCAGGTGCGACGATGACCGCGGCGCTGATGTTAGGTCTTAGCCGCGATGCTGCTGCGCGTTTCTCGTTCTTGATGTCTGTACCTGTCAGCTTAGGCGCGGCTATTTTAGTGGGTAAAGATTTGGCTGAAAGCCCGCTTCCCATTGACTATCAAGCGCTTACACTAGGCACTGTGATTTCTTTCGCTGCGGCTTATCTGTGTATACATTATTTCTTGAAAATCATTAGCCGCATGGGTATGACGCCTTTCGTTATTTATCGTCTTGCCCTTGGTGCTGTGTTGTGTGGATTTATCTTCTTATAATGCACTCGCTCTTTTGCCAAAAAATCGGGTCAAGTACCCGATTTTTGTGTTTTTAGGCATGAATTTTCGTATTTGGAGTTGTTTATGAGCCTTCAATATCAATGTCCTACCTGTAGTTTGCCACTGATGCAACATCAGGCGTCCCAAGGTTTTTATTGTGCGAATAAGCACCATTTTGATAAGAATGAAGCTGGATATTGGGTGTTCACTAAGCCTGCTCGTCAAAAGCCGACGGGGGATAGTCGTCAACAGGTCAGAGCTAAACGGTTCTTACTCGAGTCAGGGATTTTTACGCCTTTAATCGACAAAATGGGTGAGATGATTGCTGCGCATTTACAGGCTGATGATTGTTTGTTGGACTACGAGTGTGCTGAGGGCTTTTATTTACGTGCGTTATCTTCGTTGCTGTCAAGGCTGACAAATGGGATGAACGTCCACTACAGTGGCGTTTCGGATGCAGAAAATACTATTTTTGCTGCAGCTAAAGCGCAAACGCCAGCATCGCTCTATCTCAGTACATCCAAAGCGTTACCCTTTGCAGATAATTGCTTCGATTTTATTACTGTTGTCGATAAGCCGTTGAAGGGAAAAGAATGCGTCCGCGTGCTTAAAGAGCAAGGGCTTATGTTGCAGGTGATCCCAGGTGCTCGGCATTTATGGCAACTCAAGACGCTCATTTATCCAGAACTCATTGAAAAATCAGTCCAAATAAATTTACCTACTGGGTTAATCGTAAAAGAGCAGCAGCGAGTGCAATTTAGTTTATCGATAACAGGTGAACAAGTTTTGGTATTGCTTGATATGACACCTTATGCGTGGCGTGCATCGGATAAAGTCAAACACCTTATTCGGACTCAAGTATTCAATAATCTAGAAATTGACTTTATTTTAGTCTTAGCGCAAAAGTCTTTAATCAGAGCTTAACTCGCTAAAATAAATAATCCTATTGGATGTTTTTTAACCTATTCATAAGCTTAGGTATTCTATTTCTTGATGCTTCTGTAGAGTGAATAATGCAAGTGCATGATAATAATCGAGCTTTTATGTTGCTTTTATGTTAATCCAAGACTGCATGCCTTGGAGTTTGTATTTATTCAGCCGTCGTTCATTACAGATATAACCTCTTAACTGCTTTTGTCTCGCAAATTGCTTGAGTTTGCGCTGTTGTACTTTCATTAAAATACCCGTTAAGAGATTTAATAAAAATAACGTTTTTAGTGAGAACAGGGGAGAGGATTATGAAAAGTGAAAAATCGATTTTACGATGGATATACCAGTTTAAGAATGATTAATACTGGAAAGTCGTTTTCTTTCGATAAGAGTTTATCTTGATGTCAAGCTGAGAGTTTGGTTTGTGAAGCTAATAAGCATTAGCTAAATTTCAGTTATTCAACACAGCTTGGCTTATTACGGAATTAGCTTGTGAAAGCTGACAATCAACCATAAAAAAAGGCTTGGATCGATGTGCTATTCGCTTTCATCTCTCTCAAGCCTTTGATCTTAACCTGATGAATTACAGGTTAATTACCTATCATTACTTCTTGTAACGAGAAGCAACGTTGTCTAGACGGTCGTTAGCGCGTTTAGCTTCTGCTTGTGCGTCCATAGCTGCTGCTTTAGCATCTTTAACGTCTGCAGACAGTTTGCTTTGCTCTGATTTCAGAGAGCCAACATCAGCTGACAATTGATCAACTTTGTTGCCCAGAGTTGCAACGCTTTCTTCCAGAGCAGTAGTGTTTGCACAACCACCTAGTAGGGCAGTCATTGCTAAACCAGCAATCATCAGTACTTTTTTGTTCATTGTAAAAAATCCCTTAAAATAGGTTGGATTTGAATGTTTCGTCACTTGGTAATCGAAACTGCCTAATTATGACATAGCTATTTTAATTTGCTACGAATATTAATGCGTTTAACCACTATAGACATATAAATTTTTTTTTAAAAGCGTTTTTTCCCGGTTATATCGTCATTTCTCATCGAAAAATGGTGTCCCATTTACTAGAAAGTGTTTATGTGTTTACAAAAAAATTACAATTTTATGGCGTCAGTTTGGCTTGTTGGTGTGGCCAGTTGAGTTTCACTTGCTCGACGTTATCAATCCGCCTCAAATTGAGCGCTTGTTTTATCTGTCCTCCCTGAAATCCTGCTGCGATGATGGCTTTTATATCCACATTATTAGCGGCTAAAAAACACGCATTAAGGTAGTCACTTTGCGGGTAGGCTTGATGCTCGAAGCCTGTGCGCCCTCGCATATCGGCGATACAAGCCAATAGGAGTTGATTTAGTCGGTCTGGTTTACGCCAAAAATTGGCTTTATCGAAGACTTTAACAATTGTCTCGGCTCTTAATTCAAATGCTTGGTGTACGTTTTGGTGCAGATCACTAACCAATAGAGCGAGGTCGCGATACTCGTTAGGGACTCGTAACCGTTCACACAGTTTTTTAATGACGGGTAATCCTTTTTGTCCATGGCCATGGTGTTTAGGCCAGTGTTCTTTGGGGCTTAATGCCTTACCCAGATCGTGCACTAAAGCTGCAAAGCGTACCGCTTTGTCTTGAGTCAGTAATGTTGCCTGTGTTAACACCATCAGAGTATGCAGACCTGTATCTATCTCAGGGTGCCACTTTTCCGGTTGTGGGATACCAAAAAGTGCATCAATTTCGGGGAATAGGATTTTCAATGCACCGCATTGCCGCAGCACTTGGAAAAAAATCTCTGGATTGGGGCCGCCGAGACTTTTATCGACTTCTTGCCAAACGCGCTCAGGCGTAAGCGCCGTTAATTCCTCGGTTTGGCTCATATGCTGCATCAAGGACATGGTTTCTGTAGCAATCTTGAAACCTAAACTATGAAAACGTGCGGCAAAGCGTGCCACTCGTAACACCCTTAAAGGATCTTCTGCAAAGGCTGTTGACACATGCCGCAGTTGCCGTGCCTGTATGTCCGCGACACCATTATAGGGATCATACAAATTGCCTTCTTCATCTTGGGCAATCGCGTTAATAGTGAGATCGCGTCTTAGCAAATCTTGCTCTAGGGTAACATCGGGACTGGCATAACAGCTAAAACCACCATAACCCAAACCCACTTTACGCTCCGTACGCGCTAACGCATATTCTTGCTGGGTTTTAGGGTGTAAAAAGACCGGGAAGTCTTTACCTACTTGGCGATAGCCCAATTGCTGCATTTGCTCAGGAGTGGCGCCGACAACCATATAATCTTTATCTTTTATTGGAAGGTTTAGCAGGCTGTCTCGTACAGCGCCGCCAACTAAGTAAATTTTCACAGGATTATTCTAGCGAGTGTGCCATAGGCATAGCTTATCATGATGATGCCATTGCAAGGCGAACTAGAGTGTAGATATTTATTAGAATGTCACATCCATATTGCTGATGCTTTGACAATATCCTTTGGACGTTTTAACGTGGGGCGTTATTTTTAGCTTAGGATGATTGGTGGTATGTACAAGGCCTTTTATGGACTCAGTGATAACCCTTTTTCGATTGCACCCAATCCACATTATTTATTCTTGAGTGACAGACACAGAGAAGCCTTAGCCCATTTAACCTACGGGTTGGGTGAGACGGGTGGCTTTGTGTTACTAACGGGAGAGGTCGGCACAGGGAAGACAACAGTATCTCGTTGTTTGCTTGGGCAATTACCCGATCATACCGATACGGCGTTTATCTTAAATCCTTCGCTGACGGAGTTGGAATTACTCGCTACACTCTGTGATGAATTGAAGATTAGCTATGGTGAAAACCCAACCCTTAAACAGCTCACTGACCATCTGAGTCGTTTCTTACTGGCCAATCATGAGAAAGGCCGCAATACCGTTCTCATCATCGATGAGGCGCAGCATCTGCGTGCCGAAGTATTAGAGCAATTAAGGTTGCTCACCAATCTCGAGACCGATACGAAAAAACTGCTGCAAGTCATTTTGATTGGCCAACCTGAACTGCAGCTGCTACTCAAACGACAAGAACTGCGGCAATTAGCCCAGCGGATCACTGCTCGTTATCATTTATTGCCGCTAAATGAAGATGAAATTGCCCTTTACGTTTTGCACCGTTTACAGGTGGCGGGTCGTTTTGAACCGCTATTTACCCGTAAAGCCATTAAAGTGCTGCACAAATACAGTGGCGGCATTCCGCGATTAATTAACTTGCTGTGTGAACGTGCTTTGATGGCGGGTTACGCACAATCTAAGGTGCCCATTGATCACCATATGGTGAGACAAGCTGCGGCTGAAGTATTAGGCGAAGAAGAACCACAGCAGCATAAGTATCTGTGGCCAAGTGCTATCGCCGCCGCATTGGTATTAGCTTTTGGAGTATCCTATTGGTTGTTTACGGATAAACTTGCTGTTGCCAATGTGACGACCGAGCCTGTGACCCACGACAAACAAACAGTTGTAGCTGACAATTCTGTTCAGCAAAGCCAAACGCCAGTAAATAATACTGTACCAGCACTCACTCAAGTGCAAAATACTGTTGTGGCGGCTGACCCCAGTCTGCGGGTATTACAGGAGGCTATCAAACAAAGTCGAAGTATTGATACCGCCTTTGCAGGTCTTTTTAATGTGTGGGGCAAAGTCCCATTTAAAGGCCTCACAGCCTGTCAGTCTGCACGGGAGCAGGGGCTGTCATGTTATCAACAGCAGGGAAATTGGATGTCGATTACGCGGCTAAATTATCCTGCCGTTGTATATTTAGTTGATGATAATCAACAAGATTTTTATGGTGCTGTCATTGCAGTTGATGGTGATCAGCTATTGATGCAATTGGGCGAGCAGCAGCTTTGGGTTGATAGAGCTTGGTTCAATCAACACTTTAGCGGCACCTTTGAAATTCTCTGGCAGGCCCCCAATTTACCTATGCTGGAAATTAGCCAAAAATCGAGCCCTGGGCAATTACAGTGGCTGGAGAATGCGCTTGCCCATGTGGCTAAACGACCTTCACGCCGAGTCAGCCAATTTGATCTTAAGTTGGAGAATGATCTTAAAGCCTTTCAAAGCCAACATGGGTTGAAGGCTGACGGTATTGCAGGCAATCAAACGTTAGTGAGACTGAATTTGTATTTAAGTGATCAAGGGCCGCGCCTAACCGATAATGGAGCCCAGAGTTAATGTCTATCTTACTCGACGCGGTAACCCGTAATAAACAACAGCAAGCTTCACCTTTACCCGATGCGGTATTAACGCCGAGGGCAAGTTATCCTGCGCCACGCAAGGCTTCTTTCCCTGCTGCAAAATTGTCGCTGCTTGCCGTTGCGATTACTCTTGGTATCGGTGTGGCATGGGGCGTTGCGCATTGGCAACAGGTCAATTCAATGATGCCCTTGAAGGCTAATGATGATAATAGAAGTGATCTTCAAACGGGCACAGTGATAACTCAGCATGCTTCAAATACAGGTTCTGATAGCTCTGTCTCAACGAGTCAGGCTAACCGGAACGCATCCTTAAATGACCCAGTAAGTGCAGCCACTACGGTTGCCACGCAGGAAGATACTGTTATTCAGGGGAACGCCGCAGGATTTCGATTAGCTGGGAAAGTCGCTTTGCCCAGGGAGCAGGTATTAAATGATGTGCCTTTAAGCGCACAAGCTTATCCGAACGTAGATTCGTCTCAGGTTGTCGCTACAAATACTTCCTCAAATGCTGATCCTAGTTATGATGACTATCTTGCGACGTCAGCAGCCTTAGATGAAACAACTCGCGCCCAGCCATCACCGGCCGAAAATGGGGAGCTGGCGCAAGAGTTTGCCGATCCTGAACCAATAATGTTGGGCGCGAATGCTAATCGTCAAGGGTTAGCAACACTTGAGGCGCTGCGTCAACAAGTTAATGCTGCGGCGACGGATGTTGGCTTGGATACGGCGCAGAGTCGTCAAGATGATGAATTGGTCGCGACCTTCCAAGATGCACTGAAAGAGGTGGAATATGTCAAAGCGGCTAAAACACCTGTGACTGAGCCTAAGCTTGATCCTATCCCTAAAACGGAAAATGGCGATATTCCTAAATACGGGCAACTGCCTGCGGGATTACAACTACAAGTACCGGAATTTAATATTGTTGCCCATGTTTATTCGACGGATGCGAGTCAGCGTTGGTTAAACGTTGACGGTGCCGAGTTACAGGAAGGCGATATGATTGGTGGTAAGTTAAAGATCATTGCCATTCGTCCGCGGGATGTCGTTTTAGACATTCAAGGAACACAGTTTAGGGTTCCGGCGATGTAAGGCATTCTCTTAAGACAAAAGGCGCCTGTTGGCGCCTTTTGTTTATCGTTTTAAATTAAGCAAAGAAGTTATATGCGAGGAATAAAGTTAAGCCATAGCCAACACAGTAGCATAGGAATAGTGCAGGTACATATTTCAAGTAGCTTACAAAAGTGAGCTCTTTTACTTTGCTCATGGCCACGATACCCGCAGCCGAACCAATCACTAACAATGAACCACCTACGCCCACACTGTAGGTTAAGCCTAACCATTCTGGAGTGTTGAGTACAGGTTCTGCTTTTAATAGGGCAGCAGTGAGTGGCACGTTATCGATAAGAGCTGAACCCATGCCTGTGACAAAGTTTGAGATATTTGGATTAAATAGGGCATAGGCCTCGGTCAGCATATCTAAGGTGCCGATTTCTTTAAGCATGCCAACTAGCAATAAAATCCCTAAGAAGAATAACAAAGTGTCATATTCAACTTGGCGGATATATTCAAGGATCTTGATTTCTTCTTTATCGCTGCGCGTTGTATGACCAATCAGGAACATGATGGACAGACCGGTTAAGAAGGTCAGTACTGGAGGGATGCCAAACAAAATGTTGAGTAACATGGTCATTAAAATCGTGCAGAAGAACACGAGGGCAATCAGTAGATCAACCGTTTGATAACTATGTTTAATTGGGGTTGTTGAGACGATACCTTCAGCTTTTAGCGAAAAGAGCGTTGCCAGTAAAACGACACTCACGGCTGATGGGATGAACAGCATTAACAGTTCGGAGATATGTACGTGACCCGCGAGGAAGATCATCAGCGTGGTGACGTCACCAGTGATCAATGCTACACCACCTGAGTTCACTGCGAAAATAATCAACACCGCCATTCTGCGACGCATCTGTTTATCGAGTTTGAAGGTGGTTAATAAGCCCAAAGAAACCAATGTAGCGGTGACGTTATCACAAAAGGCGGACAGAATTAGCGAGAATAATGCGACTTGTATCATCAATAACCGAACAGAAACCTTTTGTGGAAAGAGCTTCTGCACCATGATTTGAATCATACCTTTGGCGTTAAGATAGGCCACAAAGGTCATTGTCGACATTAAAAATAGCCACAAGGTGGCAATTTCAAGCAAGTTTTCATTGAGTTGATGAGCAACTAACTTCTCATGGCTAGGATCTCCAGCAGCCATGAATAGTGCTACCCATGAAATACAGCCAAAGAATAAGGTGGTTTTTGCTTTATTAAGGTGGGTTACTTCTTCAAAAATAATACTGAGCAATGCAAGCAGTGCCAGTATGATCAGAAAGGTATATAGCATAACTGCAATTCCAACTGCTGTTTTAATGTCGTGGCAGGCCAAAGGCGAGCTATTGAGTGGCATTATCAAGGCTTAATTAAGTTTGCCGTGTTAACGCGTGCGGATCAGAACATAATGGCGCGAATAACGCAACTGTTAGCTGTAACTCAGTTTTGCGTTGCTTTGTGATGTGTATCTCAGTTGTTTTGGTGTGTTTTTAGTTTTAAATACTGTCTTGTGGTTTTTTGTTGGTTTTTTATGTTGTTTATTTTGGGTTGGTTATTGAGTGTAAAGTAAGATCTACGATTAAAGTCTAAGCCGTTATTTTATCGATCCTGCAATTAATTTTTCTTTAGAGAGAAAATTCTGATTGAAAATTCAATGGTTCAAATTAGATGCTGGATTTGAGTTTATTACCGACAATTGTACGGAATGTGCTGAGTGAGTCACAGATATGGCCACGTCGAAATATTGACCGAACAGAAAGTGAGCGGTATCTTGTGCCTCTTTTATCGTTAGGACACTGGATGTTGTATTTTGAGGATGATGCAAAATGAACTTTGTACTCCGGAGTCTCTTACTCTTAGGCTCTTTGGTTTGGCTGATCTACAGTGGTAAACAATTACTTGCTTTGGGTATATTCCACAATCCTAGCTTAGTGATTGATCACATCACGTTAACTCTACAAGCCTTAGTCGCAGCGATTATCTTTAAGTCGGCCTTAGGTTCAAAAAAGTCCGATAGCTATTGATTGGGCTAAGATTTGCACAATATTACTTTCAAAAGCTAAGTAAGAAAAAGGGACGCTAATGCGTCCCTTGATATTTTAAGCGCTCGCTTACATTGCCGCTCTCATGCGAGCTAATACGCGATCAGCCGCTTCAAGCGTGAGGCGCAATTCTTCTTCGCCATGGGCCATCGATAGGAAGCCAGCTTCATAAGCACTCGGTGCTAAGTAAACGCCTTCATCTAACATGCCATGGTAGAAAGTGCGGAAGTGCTCAATATTGCACTTAGTCACTTGGTCGAAGCGAGTGATCTGCTCTTGCTCAGTAAAGAAGAAGCCGAACATGCCGCCAACATAGTTGATCGCCATTGGGATGCCGTGCTTATCCGCCGCCGCTTTAAAGCCTTCGGCGATGCGCTTGGTTTTAGCGCTCAGCGCTTCGTACAGACCTTCTTCACACAGAGCTTCCATTTGTGCTAGACCCGCTGACATCGCAATAGGGTTACCTGAAAGCGTGCCTGCTTGGTATACAGGGCCAGTTGGTGCGATAAACTGCATCACATCTTTACGGCCACCAAATGCACCTACAGGCATACCGCCACCGATGACTTTACCGAGTGTGGTTAAGTCTGGTGTAACGCCATAGTGACCTTGAGCGCCACTTCTTGATACACGGAAACCTGTCATCACTTCGTCGATAATCAGCAGCGCACCAAACTCATCACACAGGCTACGCAGACCTTCGAGGAAGCCTGGGATAGGTGGAATGCAGTTCATGTTGCCAGCAACGGGCTCGATGATGATGCAAGAAATCTCAGTTGGATATTGCTCGAACAGCGAACGAACAGAATCCAGATCGTTATACACAGCAGTTAAGGTGTGCTTTGCGAAATCTTCAGGAATACCAGGAGAGCTGGGTTGGCCTAAGGTTAATGCACCGGAACCTGCTTTCACTAATAGGCAATCGGCGTGGCCGTGGTAACAGCCTTCAAATTTTAAGATCTTGTCACGATTAGTAAAACCGCGCGCTAAGCGAATTGCACTCATGGTCGCTTCAGTACCTGAGCTCACCATACGGACTTGCTCGATAGAAGGTACCATGGCGATCACTTTCTCAGCCATTTGCACTTCAAGCTCAGTTGGCGCGCCAAAAGACAGACCATTATGTACCGCAGCCAATACGGCTTCACGGATCTTCGGATGGTTGTGGCCGAGGATCATCGGGCCCCAAGAGCCTACATAGTCGATATAAGCTTTACCATCGGCATCGTAAATATAAGCGCCATCAGCTTTTTCAATAAACAGGGGTGAGCCACCTACACCGTTAAATGCACGAACCGGAGAGTTAACACCGCCGGGGATGGTTTTTTTAGCCTGTTCAAATAGCGCTTCGGAACGGGTCATGTTAAGTCCTTAAAGTATGTAGCCGATTAGCGATCGGCTTTACGTGAATACCAATTAACGGGACACTCATATTTTTCGAGTTGTGTGTCAACCCCGAGTGTCAATGCAAACAGTGCCATACGAATTAACAGTCCATTGTCCGCCTGTCTGAAGATAGCGAGATTAGGATGGCTGTTTAAATCATTATCTAACTCATTAGCTTGCGCACGCGAATCCCGTGGCAGCGGGTGCATGATCACTGTGTTAGATTTGCAATGTTGGGTGTAAATACTGCGATTCAAACGGAATTTACCGCGGTATTTGTTTGCTTCTTCCTGGGATGGGAAGCGCTCTTCTTGAATGCGGGTCAGATAAAGAATATCTGCTTTATCTAAATGGCCTTCAAGCTGGTCTGTTATTTTGATGCTATGGCCAGCATTTTCAATGTCTGAGATCACATAATCAGGCATAGCTAATTCAGCTGGTGAAATCAGTGTGAAGCTGATGTTCTTATACATGCACAGCAAGCGCGACAATGAATGCACGGTGCGGCCAAACTTTAAATCACCGACCATAGCGATATGCATGCCATCGATACCTCGGCCAGCATGACCTAACTCTTTTTGAATGGTAAACAAATCGAGCAATGCTTGGGTTGGGTGCTCGTTCGAACCATCACCGCCATTGATTACGGGGACGCGGCTACCTTCGGCAAACTCTTTGACAGAGTATGAGTCAGGGTGGCGCATCGCAATCACATCGGAATAGGTTGAGAGTACGCGGGCGGTATCGTACAGGGATTCACCCTTAGATAAGGACGAAGAGGCCATACCAGTGGTTTCACGCACATGGCCGCCGAGTAAGTTAAAGGCACAGCCAAAACTGACGCGGGTACGGGTACTTGGCTCGAAAAACAGGTTACCTAAAATGGCGCCTTCGAGCACTTTTGTGCGCTTCTCACGAAGTGCATAGGGCATCATGCGGTGGGCGACATTAAAAATAGTTTGGATTGAATCAAGATCTAACTGGTTTACGGAGAGGATGTGGGATCCTTCGAACTGGTTCATCAGCCTGTTTTCCAATTGCTAGGGGGCGTTCAAGTGCAGATATTGCGCTCGTAGCCCTAATGTTATGTAGGGTGGCTGAGGCGCGATTGTAACAGATGCACCAAGGCAGCGAAATAGCACCCTTGCCTCTGTAATGTATTTTTACCGTGAAACAACAGGATTTTGTGAATCCAATCCACTCTTGGTTGACTGTTTAGTCTGTGATTTGGCTTAGACTTGGCCTGAGCGAATTTCTTGCTGTAGGTTCGACCAACTAATCACCCCTACCACGTTATCTGGCGTGTCTTGATAGATAAAGACTTCACCGCTGCGCTTGGGTGACAGTATTGAATAGACCTCATCTAAGGTTTTGGTATCACTTAGTCCCTGCATGGGATGACGTGAGAGGGTGATGTTGTCATCAAAGGATTGCATCTCAAGGCTGAGCATTTCTATTAGCCCATCGGCATTACGTACTAACACAGGGCGACCTTCGGCGCGTTTTAACACCTCGAGCAGCAGCTCGTCGTTGTTATTGACGATAACGAAGCGTTTATCCATCAAGGCTCGTACGCCTTTTTTCTGTAGCGCCAGATTCACGGGGGCCACTTTATAGCCTAAGCCCATAATTTCTAACTGTTTGAAGAAGATCGAGTTAGTTTTAAAACCTTGATAGGCAATCAAAAATGCGGGAGCTGTGACAAACATCGCGGGCAGAATAATACTGGCATCGTTGGTCATTTCGAGCAGCGCGACTAATGCAGCGAGCGGCGCACTTAGGCAAACGCCCATCATGGCAGTCATGCCTATCACTGTATAGAGGCCAACGTAAGGCGCAATCGAAGGGAATAACATCGCACTGACTAAGGCTAAGATGGCACCGATTAAGGCGCCGATGCCGTAGAGCGGGCCAATCAATCCGCCCGGGATCCCAAGCCCTATTGCCGCAATGGTGGCGATAATCTTTGCGGCAAGCAGGGCGATTAACAGCAATAAACTGGGATGCTCGCTAATGGCTTCACTGATCGCTAAATCTCCAGTGCCCAGCGCCTGCGGCAAGATTAAGCCAATCAGGGTGGTGATACCTCCCGCCAGCAAGAGCCGATAAATCAGTGGCCAGTTTTGCCCCGTGGCAGTGACTTTAAGGAGCGTGTAATTGAAGAAGGCGGCGGCGCAGCCTAGTGCAATACCGCCAAGGGCTAAAATCGGATAGTGATCCAATGGAATATGGATCACCTGAATACGATCAAACTCGTGCACATTACCAAACACCAGTTGGCTGGAAACCGCGCCGCAAATGGCGGATAGCATAATCGGGAAGAAGTAATGCACTTTGTACTCGCGCACGATCACTTCGAGTACAAAAATCACTGCTGCTAGCGGCGCGTTAAAGGTGGCGGCAATCCCTGCTGCAATGCCGCTGGCGCACATAATTCGCACACTATTGTCGGGAAGATTAAATTTTTCGGCTAGAACACTGGCACTTACGGCGCCAAGGTGAATGGCGGGGCCTTCACGGCCCACCGAAAAATTAGTCCCTAAGGCAAACAAGGCCTGAAAAAATTGCCCTGCGGCAGATTGCAGCGGAATTTTGCCATAGTGCAATTTAACCCTATGTAATACATAGGCAATCCCCATGCGCTTGTAACGTTTGGAGCCGAGTTTGGCGACAATCCAGATCAACAAGGCGCCAAAAAGTGGCAACAATGCTCGCCAGTCGGTGATGTTACCCGTAAAATCCTGCGTCTCGATTTGGGTGTAATGGTTTGCCCACAGGAGCAAGAGTCGAAACAACAGGATCACGCAGGAGGCGAAGATGGCGAATAACAAGGCCAGTAAGCACAGCTGCGCACTGATCTTGGCTTGAGATAAATGATCACGTAGCTCGTTAGTTAAGTACTTTTTAGCTGTGCTGATAGCGTCTTGAATCGCGGCTTTATTTATCGTTAATTGCACTGCATTGGCCTGAGTTGTATTGTATCGAACTCGTTCTTGAGTTGATTGTATTTTATATAAGGGGCTGTTACCTAATGCCAAATTATCATCGTTGGCTAGACCGGCTGCAAGTCATGGATTTAAAGTATCGTCCATCGACCAAGTATTTATTGCTATTAGTTTTTGTAGCATTTTTATTGGGCGCTTGGGTGAGCTTTATTGTATTAAACAGTGATGAAGCTGTCGTGAAGCACATTGGTGGGGGTAAATTACAACGTGTTACCGCTGAACTTGAGTTGCAAACCCAGGAACTCGCTACCCGCAATTTAGAGCTATCTGTCGAACGCGAAGCCAATGCGCAAATGCAAGATATGTTTGCACAGCAGATGAAAAAACAAAAAGAGCTAGAGCACGAATTAGCCTTTTATCGCAGTATTATGTCACCAGATGACAACGCTGAAGGTGTGGCTATCCATGGCCTAGAAATGACGCCTGGGGCCTTGGTTGATGAATATAATTTCAAACTGATTTTGACTCAGCTGCAAAAACGTAAGCAGGCGATTCAAGGCCGCACCGAAATCACGCTTATTGGTGTGCAAGATGGTAAATCTGTTGAGTTAAGTGTGAACAAACTCACGGGTTCTAAGCTTGAATTTGATTTTCGCTATTTTCAGGTCATAGATACCAAAGTTACTGTGCCAGCTGGCTTTAATGTGGTGCAAGTCAAAGTGAAAGTGGTGGTGCCTTCGAGCCGCTGGACTAAAAATTCGCAGACAGAACATGTCTATAGTGTCCCTGAATTATTACAGGGTGAAAAAGAACCGCGGGTAATACTTGAACAAAATAGTCAGGTAACGGATAATTTGCCCCAGAAAACTGATGTAAGAGGTAGTAATGACTGATCAAGCTGACGCAACAATGCCAATTAAATTTACCGATGCGGCAGCCGCTAAGGTAAAAGGCTTGTTGGAAGAAGAGCAAAATCCTGCACTTAAGCTACGCGTGTATGTTACTGGCGGTGGTTGTTCTGGATTTCAGTACGGCTTTACCTTTGATGAAAAGGTCAATGAAGGCGACTTCACTGTTGAGAAACAAGGCGTCCAATTGGTCGTCGATCCCATGAGCTTACAATACCTCGTTGGCGGTGAAGTGGATTACACTTCAGGTCTCGAAGGTTCGCGTTTCTTTGTGAAGAACCCTAATGCCACAACCACCTGTGGCTGTGGTGCAAGTTTCTCTGTATAAGCTTGTGTTACAAATGTAGTTAGCTGATATAGAAAATAAAAAAGCCGTCGACAAGACGGCTTTTTTATTGGTAATGATCTACTGAGCTGCGTTGGTATAGGCCGTTAGTTCATAATATTGAGGTTTAACTTGGGCTTAAACCAAGCTTTAACGTCCTTATCGAATGCGATCCAAACCTGCAATAAAGATAAGACAATCAACACAGTAAAAATCACATAGTCAGGTAGTTTCCCCTGCCACTGGCCAAGGTGCACTGTGGTTGGTCCTGCGACGAGGTTGTCAGGATCGTATAACAGTACTGGCAGCATACTTACTAATGCTAACTGCACTAAGGTATAACCTCTTAGCATAATTAGCCCAGCCTTTTGGCGACCTATAATCCCAAGCACCATCAATAGGGTTAACAGGCAGAAAAGTACCCCTTGTTTGGCGATTAAACCGCTTACCGATGCTGCGACATAAAGTAGCAGCAAAGCAATTAAGCGTTTAGGTAAACGGGCTTTTGCCAAGGGTGGCGTAGCCTGCGTTGCCAAAGAGGATTCTTGCTCGCTCAGCGACATTGTGGTTTGCCCTTGTGGATTAGTGGCTTTGTTTAGTGACTAAACGTTGATCTAATTCATAGGGTGGGATCACCACACCTAAGTCGTCCTGTACAGGGAATACGGCAACGAACAGATCGTCATCTTCCATGCCTGGTACCCATCGTTCATGCCATTCATCATAGGGAATCGCTAAGGTTTGGCAGTCGCTCCAATCATCGACTGCCCAAGATTCAGCCGCTTCTTCGGTTGGCCACATTGGGATACAGTCTTCATCTTCAGTGGTTAGCATTACGCAACCATCTTGATCTTGAAGCGTCCATAACACTTTATGTTGCTTGATTTGTTCAACAAGGTAGTCGTAACGCGCTTCTGGAGTCATGCCAGCGGCTTCTGCAAAGGTTTTAACAGTCTTGCTCATGAAAATATCTCTTATGCGTGAATAGGGCGAAGCCTGTCGTGCCACAAAAGTAAAAACGTGGGCACAGCAAAACTCACCAGTTGCCAAGATGGTAACATTAGAGCGGGGTTTGAAAAAGCACAACAGCGCAGCCAAAGCGCTGTTGGCATAGAGGGATTACTTGGCAGCGTTGAAATAACGGTAGATAACGCCCGCTAAAATGGCACCAATGATCGGAGCTGCCCAAAATAGCCATAATTGTGATGCGGCCCAATCACCAACAAATAGCGCTGGGCCAGTGCTGCGGGCAGGGTTTACTGAGGTGTTAGATACAGGAATACTGATGAGGTGGATTAGGGTTAAGCATAAACCAATAGCGATCGGGGCAAAGCCTTTAGGCGCTCGTTCATCGGTTGAGCCTAAAATGACGAGTAGAAAAAATAAGGTCATTACAATTTCGCAGATCATTACCGATATCATGCTATAGCCGCCTGGAGAATGTTCACCAAAGCCATTAGAAGCAAAACCTGCCGCGAGACTAAAACCTTCTTGCCCAGAGGCGATTGCGTACAACACGCCAGCACCGACAATACCGCCCGCAACTTGGGCAATGATATAAGGCAACAGTTCTGATGCAGGAAAACGTCCGCCAGCCCAGAGTCCAAATGATACCGCCGGGTTGAGGTGGCAACCTGAGATATGACCAATCGCGAAGGCCATAGTGAGAACGGTTAAGCCAAAGGCGAGTGACACTCCGAGTAAGCCTATCCCCACCTCAGGAAAAGCTGCGGCCAGTACTGCGCTGCCACAGCCGCCGAGCACCAGCCACAAAGTGCCCAAAAATTCTGCCGCCATTTTTTGTGACATATTCATTGATTGATTTCCTATTCAGTCGATTTATGTCGGTATGGCTTTTTGACGCCATTGCATAAACCATTGTTTATCTTGCTGGTTAAGTGTAGCTAGATAAATAACCATTCCCTTAATTGAAGTGTTATGTCTGCAGATTGTTCGGATCTCTATAGACCATCACAACCTGAGCTTTGCGTATTTACGGCTTAGTTAACAACCACTTTAGCAAGTTTGTATGACACAACTGTGATCAAGCATAGATGGGTTTTAAGTATTTAGATTAATATCAAAGACAAAGATAACTTTAATGTGAGGGGATATTGGTTGTTGGCAGTGTTTTTGAATTGGCTTTATTAAAAGTGATTTAGTCGATAGAAGAAGAGAATCATCAGGACACAAATACTCGAGAGCATTTGTGTCCATTAATGTTACTTAGCGCTAAAACGTCCACCCAAAACGGCTTCGCGGGAGGCGCCAGTGACGGCGGGCAGGTTGGCGGGCAAACCTAAATGGTGACGCATAGCAAGCCACGCAAAGGCGATGCCTTCGGCCCATTTAGGATCGACTCCGAGTGCTGAGGTGGTATCGATATGATAATTCGGCAGTAACTCTGCTAAACGCTGCATTAGCTCGCCATTGAAAGCGCCACCACCACAGACAAATAATTCCCCTGTTTGGGCGAGTTTAAGGATGTCGCGGGCAATACTGTGACAGGTTAAATCGAGCAGTGTCGATTGAATATCTTCTTCATCTAATTGATTAAACGCCGATAATTGCTGCTCTAACCAGGCCTGATTAAATAGTTCTCGCCCAGTACTCTTTGGATAAGCAAGGGAGAAATAAGGGTGCGACAACAATTGCGCGAGTAGCTGTTGATCGGTTTTACCCGATGCTGCCCAAGTACCATTTTTGTCATAGGGTTCATTCTTTACTTGCTGAATCCAGGCATCAATTAAGGTGTTGCCCGGCCCAGTATCAAAGCCTAAGACTTCATCGCTATTACCCGGCAGATAGGTGATATTGGCAATACCACCAATATTGAGGATGATGCGTTTTTTTCCGACTTGGGCAAAGGTTTGCTGGTGAAATGCGGGCACTAATGGCGCGCCTTGGCCGCCTAAGGCGATGTCTTTGCGGCGAAAATCGGCAATCACATCTATGCCCGTTTCGGTTGCTATGGTGTTGGGATCGCCAATCTGCAGGGTAAAGCCTACCTCAAGGTTTGGCATATGGCGCACAGTTTGGCCATGGCTACCAATGGCTATGATGTCTTCTTTTGCTATCAGGGCTTTGGCGAGCAAGTTATTGACTGCAAGAGCAAATAATTTGCCAACACTGCGGTCTAGGCGGCCAAGGCGGTTAATTTCATCATTGCCTGGCAGACACAGGCGTTGTAATCCTTTGAGCAAATGGCTCGGGATCGCCTCGGTATGCGTTGCAATCAGCTGCGGCTGTTCGCCCGCAAAGTCGACTAGCACAGCATCGACACCATCCATACTGGTGCCTGACATCAGTCCAATATAATAAGCCTTGTTCATTTGATGGAATCCATCCGTCGTTATTGCATCGCCAATTGGGTTTGCTTGTTCTGTGAAATGCTTGCCATCAACTGTTTGCTGATAGTATCGAATTGAGATTTTTCTTTACGGGCGATTGATTCGGCTTTGGGCAAATCCACTGTTCTTGGATTGCGGTGCACCCCATTGACGATAAATTCATAGTGTAGGTGAGCACCCGTGACGCGTCCTGTTTTGCCTAATGTGCCAATAATTTGCCCCTGCTTAACGCTAGCCCCTTTGCTGACATTACGCTTGGTCAAATGTAAATACTTGGTCGTGTAGGTATCGTTGTGCTTAATGAACACATAGTTACCATTAAATTGATTGTAGCCGGATTCGATAACTCGTCCATTGCCTGCCGCTTTAATGGGGGTGCCAATTGCGGCAACATAGTCAACACCACGATGAGCTTTAACTTGTCCTGTCACTGGATGCAGGCGTTTAGGATTAAAGTTTGAACTGACATATTTAAAGTCAACCGGTGAGCGTAAGAATGCCTTACGCATACTTGTGCCATTTTCGGAATAGTAGTTACCGTCGGTGTAGCGCACTGCAGTGTAGCGCTCATCTTGGTTAATAAACTCCGCAGCTAAGATATTGCCATTACGTAAAAACTCGCCTTCGGCATACTCTTGCTCATAGATAATGGCGAAGCTATCGCCCTCGCGTAAATCTAAGGCAAAGTCGATATCCCAACCAAATACGGTTGAGAGTTGCATAATTTGGTTAGCATTTAAGCCCGCATCTACGGCAGCGTTCCAGAAGTTACTCTTAATTTTCGCGCTGGTGAATTGAGTGCGAATTTCAATGTCTTTTTCGGTGATTTTTTCAAAATACCTGTCGTGATCTTTAGTGATCACTAAGGTTGATATCGCATCAACACGGTAGCGCACTTCGGTTAAATCACCATTGACGTCCTTAGAGATCACAATTTCTTCGCCGGGAATGATTTTTAATAGATTCTGCTTGGCGAGCGGTAACTGAGTGATTTCATATACATCTTTGCTGGTGAGTCCTGCTCGCTCAAAAACGGCGGCTAAAGTATCGCCATTCTTAACATTAAAATGCTCAACATCCCTATGGTGGGCGCTCTCTAGGGTTTCGGGGGCTGAATGATTACCCGCAGCTAACGCGTCTACTGAAGACAAGGCTGTGGCTTGATTTGCCTCATCCTGTGTTTGTCCTTCAATGCCTTCTGGACGCTCTGGTGAGCGAAAGGCTAAGGGCACATCGTAACGGGTGTTGACTTGATGATCTGCAATACCTTGAGTTTGTCTTGAAGCTTGGGCTTCTTCAGATGGAAAGAGCAAGGTTATCATTGTGATAACAGAAAGAATGCTGAGGAGAATTTGATGCTTTTTAGGCAACAATTTAAATAACGTTATAACCTTTCCCATTGACGCCGATACCGATAACCTAAGGCTTGAATAATCCCGTTAGTGTACACACTTTCAATTGTGGTGGCTAACAAGTAACATAAGTCTCCTCATTTTATGACTATGGCCTTAGGAGTCCCCGCCGAGATGGCTGATTTAGACCAAGTATTAGCAGAAATTAGACGTGGTACCGACGAGATCCTACTCGAATCGGATCTGCTGGAAAAACTCAAAGAAGGACGTCCACTTCGTATCAAGTTAGGCGCAGATCCTACCGCACCGGACATCCATCTTGGACACACAGTAATTTTAAATAAGTTAAGATTATTCCAAGAGTTAGGTCATGAGGTCATTTTCTTAATTGGTGACTTTACCGGTATGGTGGGTGATCCAAGTGGTAAAAACAGCACTCGTCCACCACTGACTCGTGAGCAAGTGTTAGCCAATGCCGAGACCTATAAAGAGCAGGTCTATAAAATCCTTGATCCTGCAAAAACGCGTATCGAGTTCAACTCGAGCTGGTTAGAGCCATTAGGCGCGGCTGGGATGATCCGTTTAGCCTCGCAGCAAACCGTTGCTCGTATGATGGAACGTGACGACTTTAAGAAGCGCTATGCTTCGGGTCAGTCGATCGCTATCCACGAATTTATGTACCCACTTTTACAGGGTTATGACTCAGTGGCCCTGAAGGCCGACGTTGAATTAGGCGGAACCGACCAAAAGTTCAACCTGTTGATGGGCCGTGAGTTACAAAAAGCCGAAGGCCAAAAACCACAAGCCGTGATCATGATGCCACTGCTCGAAGGTTTAGACGGCGTGAAGAAAATGTCTAAATCGGCGCACAACTACATTGGTGTGAGTGAGCCCGCCAATGAAATGTTTGGCAAGATCATGTCGATTTCTGACGAATTAATGTGGCGTTACTTTGAGCTGCTGTCATTCCGTCCTTTGGCCGAGATTGAACAGTTCAAACAAGATATCGCCAACGGTGCTAACCCGCGTGATACCAAGATTGCGCTCGCGAAGGAAATTATCGCGCGCTTCCACGACCAAGCGGCGGCGGAGAGTGCCCATCAAGCCTTTATCGACCGTTTCCAAAAGGGCGCTATCCCAGATGATATCCCTGAGGTTGAATTAGCGGCGGGTGAAGGCTTAGCGATTGCTAACTTACTTAAAGATGCCGACTTAGTGGGGTCGACTTCCGATGCGATGCGTATGATCAAGCAAGGCGCGGTGAAGATGGACGGTGAGAAGGTTGACGATAGCCGTATGACCTTAAGCGCTGGCACGGTTGCCGTATTCCAAGTCGGTAAGCGTAAGTTTGCTAAAGTGACTTTGGTTTAACCAATCTGAGTTTAGCTTGAATCGAATATCACGACTCGAGTACAGTGAATAAGTGCTTATTACGGTTAATAAGTACTTACCAAGTAAGAAGAAAGAGCGCCTAACTAAGGGCGCTCTTTTTATATCTGCATTTTATCTGGTGCTGGCTACATGTGAGATGCAGGCTTAAGGTGCCGTACTGGCCTCATGTTCACCAATATTACATCTGTCGGTGCCAAAATGCTGGCCATCACGACACTTCCAAGCTAGTTGAGCTGAATCGACCTGCCAGCGTTGGGCATCTTTTTTGAGTGATAAAATCAACAGCATTTGTGGATGTTGTTTAGATATTTCACTCACTTGATAGGTCAATATTCCATACTTTGTCGGCTGGGTCCGAACTAGGGTGAACTTTTGCCCCGCGTATTGGTTACTTATGGTTTTGGGATCTTCACTCCAAGCTTGATGTTGTGCTTGGGCAACACGCAGTTGTTGATTGAAATGGCTTACAGGTTGCACCGCATAGGAAACAATAATCGGCTGCTGCGCTTGTGCGTTGGGCACGAGTATCAAAGCATTTAGGGCGAGCAGGGCAATCAGTCCAAAAAACTTCATACAAACCTCATTGAAACTAAACGAACGAATTAGGCATTCAGCGCCATGGTTCGGTCGCATGACTCATTGTAGATTTCGACTCATTTTTAGGGCTCAAGTTTCAATCAAAGCGAAATTTTGTGATTATTGCATCGCTAATTGGTCTGACATGGTCTGATAGTCAATCAGATCCACATGCTCTGCGACTCTATGGTTGCGCATATCAAGTTTAAGGCTAGTCACGCCAGGGATAGCGACATCAATGATTTTGCCGGGCTTACCAAATTGCTCCCCTGGCCCCTTAAAGTGATAGTTACCAATCATCACC
The DNA here is from genome assembly GCF_001308045.1 of Shewanella sp. Sh95. Taxonomy (NCBI): domain Bacteria; kingdom Pseudomonadati; phylum Pseudomonadota; class Gammaproteobacteria; order Alteromonadales; family Shewanellaceae; genus Shewanella; species Shewanella sp. Sh95. The sequence continues at coordinate 35,174 of NZ_LGYY01000018.1, read as the reverse complement.
ACTAATGAGCCCGCGTTATACATATGCTCGATATTAAAATCATATTCGAGCACTCCCTCATGGGCGCGCTCGAAAAAGTCGATAATAAAACGACCACCCGTGTATTTACGATTGGCAGTTTTATCGAAGAAAATACTATCGCGGTTATAGAATTTGCCGAGTGTTTTATAGTCGTGTTCAGTGAGCGCGTTCATATATTTGATGGCTAACTGTTGTTCCGCAGGCATTTCCCCTGAGTTTGCATGTACAGACACAGGAAACAGCGCCGGAATAAACATAAGGCAGACTAAAAGACACAATATTCGCAAACTATTCCCTCTTGGTTTTGAGATCAAAGGCGGGTAACGACAAATGCCATTTGATGGCGCATAGGCGGATCATTAATGCACTGGTCATGGCTAAAAACAGTGCCGTTTTTTCGCCCATACCCAAGGCTAAGCTTACGGTATAACCAATACCGCCGATAATAGAGGCCGTGGCATAGATTTCTGTGCGCAATACCATAGGGATTTGTCGGCACAGTAAGTCTCGAATAATGCCTCCTCCTACGCCCGTGATCAAGCCCATCACGACGGCAATCATGCCACTTAGCCCCATATTGAGGGCTTTTTCTGCACCAATCACAGTGAACAGGGCTAAACCTAAGGCATCAGCTACGGGGAGCGTATACTCCGGCATCTTGCGTGGTCGGCGTACTAACAGCAAACAAGCTAGGACAGTGGCGAGTATGACTATGATGTAGTTCGGGTCGCGGATCCAAAACACGGGTGTGGCGCCAATCAGCGCATCACGGATACTGCCACCACCTACAGCTGTGACCGATGCGAGCACTATCACCCCAAAGGGGTCCATGCGATGACGTCCTGCTGCTAAGGCGCCGGAAAGGGCAAATACTGCTGTGCCACATAAATCGAAGAAGTAAATCCAATGGTTCATTTACTCATCTCTTTGATATGGATATTCAGCGCATCCACAGAAATACGAATTTCAATGACAGATAAAATCAGTGAATAAAGTAGGAGTAACAAGCTGGCACCAAAGATGATGGAGCCAGTCTTGTTAAAACCGATATAAATAAAAATCATACAGAGCACACACAGGGCAAAACTCGATACACCAGCTTCCTGCATGCGGCGAATAATCCTGATCCGCTGACTTAAGTTTTTAATCTGATCCTGATGCACGGGTTTGTCGCCGTTACTTAACTGACGGATCAATGCTGCCAGTGCAAAGAATCGGTTGGTATAAGCAAGTAATAGCAAAGAAATTGCCGGAAATAACAACGCAGGAGTTGTTAATGAGACATGCATGTTTTCGAACAAGATAGTCAGCCTTTAACCTAATGTTAAGATGAGAGGCATCATATCACAGGGTTTGTAGCCAGCGTAAACCCGCCCAAAGGAAGGGAAGAAGCGTGATAAAACTAAACCAAATTGCGCAGGCGCGTGAGGTGAGTTTTACTGCGGGGGTAATACTCTCATGGTGCGGCTGTGGGCCATAGACTATCTTTGCTACATCAATGCGTTGCCCCGAAAACTTCTGCGGTCCGCCTAATTCAATCCGTAAAATATTCGCCACTAAGGACACACTCATCACATAACCCCGTAGGGCGGGATGATTTTTAGAGGTGCGAAACAGCAATGCCAAGGCTTTAGGGCCACCCTGAATCGCAATAGACAGGCTCCATAACCAAGCGGGTATTGCCAGTAGTACCGTTGAGATAATATTCACAGTACTGCAAAAATGCTGATATTTAGGTTGTATAGGTGGCCAGCTGAGCTCGAGTTGTTTAATCATTCTGACCGCCAGCACCATAGGCGCACCCGCGATCGCAAAGAAGAAGATAGTCGAAGCCGTACCGTAAATTGGCGCTGTAGCCAATTTTTCAATCGTCGCTTTGGTTAAGCCCACTTCCGATAGGTTATCCGTATCACGGACAACCCACGGCTGTAATAGCTTTTTTGCGCTGGCATTATCCTCGCGGTTTAATGCTTTAGCGATTTCGTCGGCCACTTGGCTAAAGCCCGCATCACTCAAACACAGATACAGCACTAAAAACTCAAAAAACCATGGGAAGGCTGCGAGCTCGAGCAAAAAAGTAATAATCGCCCAGAAGGGGAATACCAGTAACAACATGGCTAAAAAGCCAGCGGTTGCCTGTTGGCTGGGCGCGCGCCCGGGGCGATTGACTTTGGCTGCGAGTTGTTTGGCTAAGTGACTAAACCAAATCAGTGGCTGCATTTCTCTGGGTAATGGCGCTAAACGCGCCAGTAATAAAGCTAAGAAAAGTACCAAGAAGCATTCAAACAAAGCGCCATCAATTTCGACAAGTTGTTGATAAAAAGAGCTTTTCATCAGGTACTTTCCACAAATATGCTTTTGTTTATTACTGTACTGAGTTTGTATCTAATTGCTCAAGTAGCAACATCACCATCAGCGCTGAATGGTAGCCCGCTTTCACAATATAGGAATCAAAATCGACGGGCGAGTCGTTGTTGGCGTTGTCAGAGAGCGAGCGAATCACCACAAATGGCACGCCAAATTGGTGGCACACTTGAGCAATTGCCGCGCCTTCCATCTCACAGGCCGCCATGGTTGGGAAGTGCTCCAACATGGTCTTGGTACGTACTGGATCGCAAATAAAGCTATCGCCAGTACAGATTAAGCCTTCAATCGCTTTCACTTCGCCTAATTGTGCGATGGCCTTATTGGCGGCTTCGACTAAGTATGGCGCCGGAATAAATGCCGCAGGTTGCTGCGCCATTTGGCCAATTTCGTAACCAAATGCGGTGACATCCACATCGTGGTGGCGCACTTCGGATGAAATCACGATATCGCCAATCGACAGTGAATCGACAAAACCACCCGCAGAACCTGTGTTGATTACCGCATCGGGGGCGTATTTATCAATCAGCAGCGTGGTGGCAATACTAGCGGCGACTTTACCAATACCAGAGCGCGTCACTACAACGTCTTTGCCCGCTAAGGTGCCAGCGATAAATTCAATACCCGCAATCGTTTGCGAAGAGGCGTTTGTCATAGCCGCAATAAGATGGGCAACTTCTGGCTCCATTGCGCCAATAATACCAATTTTCATGGGAGACCCTTTTGATTCAACTGAATGTGTGATGCCACTAAAAGAGTGGGATAACAGAATGGCGGCTAATATACCACAGTTATGCTTTGACGTTATTGTGGGATTGCGATTGCTTGATTGGGATAATGTTAAACGGCGAATGGGTAAAAAAATGCGCACCCTAAGGTGCGCCAAAATTCACAAGCAAATGGTGGACTCGTGGGTACGAGTCCGAGACTCACAGGTACAGCGGTACAACAAAAAACAATTAATCTAAGTAGTTAAGAATACCTTGCGCGGCATCACGTCCTTCGGCAATTGCGGTCACAACCAGATCCGAGCCACGGACCATATCGCCGCCAGCAAATACCTTTGGATTGGTGGTTTGGAATGGGTTATCAGCCTGTTTACTGGCTTTTACTCGGCCCCATTGGTCGAGTTCTATGCCGTAATCGGCAAACCAAGGCGCAGGGCTAGGTTGGAAACCGAAGGCGATAATCACCGCATCGGCGTCGAGTAACTGCTCGCTGCCTTCAATTGCTTCAGCACGTTGACGGCCACTCGCATCGGCTTTACCCATTTGGGTTTCAACGCATTCCACACCCACCACTTTACCGTCCTGGGTTTTAATCGCCACGGGTTGACGATTAAACAGGAAGTTCACTCCCTCTTCACGGGCGTTTTGCACTTCGCGGCGTGAACCTGGCATGTTGGCTTCATCACGGCGATAGGCACAAATCACACTGCTGGCACCTTGGCGCACGGCGGTGCGAACACAGTCCATGGCGGTATCACCACCACCTAAGACCACCACACGTTTACCGGCAAGGTTGAGGTAAGGGGTGTCTGGATTACTGCTGCCCATCAGATGATGAGTATTACCAATCAAGTAGGGCAGGGCTTGGTACACGCCTTGGGCATCTTCGCCCTCAAGGCCTGCTTTCATGGCGGTGTAGGTTCCCATGCCGAGGAAGACGGCATCGTATTCCTCAAGCAGTTGGTTAAAGGCAACGTCCTTACCCACAGTTACGCCTAGCTTGAACTCTATGCCCATGCCTTCTAACACAGTGCGGCGAGTTGCCATCACGGCTTTATCCAGTTTAAAGGCGGGAATACCGTAGGTCAGCAGGCCACCAATCTGGGGATACTTATCAAACACCACAGCCTTAACCCCATTACGGGCAAGAATATCGGCGCAGCCTAAACCTGCAGGGCCTGCGCCGACAATCGCCACTTTTTCTTTACGGGGCGTGACCTTGCTCATATCCGGACGCCAGCCTTGGGCGATGGCGGTATCGGTAATGTATTTCTCCACATTACCAATAGTCACTGCGCCAAAGTCGGCGTTTAGGGTACAAGCCCCTTCACAGAGTCTGTCCTGTGGACAGACGCGGCCGCAGATCTCGGGCAGGGTATTGGTCTCATGGACTAAGTCCGCCGCCTCCATGATTCGGCCCTGTTGCGCCAGTTTCAGCCAGTTGGGAATATAGTTGTGCAGCGGGCATTTCCACTCACAATAAGGGTTACCACAATCGAGACAACGGTCCGCTTGTTCACTCACCTGTGCTTGTGCAAAGGGCTGATAAATCTCAATAAACTGAGTCGAACGCTTTGCCGCAGGGTGTTTAGTTGGATCTTTACGACCCACTTCAATAAATTGAAAATCGTTACTCATCTGCTATTACCCCGCTTTTACTGCCAGTTCCGGGCTCGATTGCTCTAATTTGAGCAGATCTGCAACGGCGATATTTTTCGGTTTCACTAATACAAAGCAATCTAACCAGTTGGCAAAGTCGCTTAAGATCATCTTCGCGTGCTCACTGCCAGTCTCGGCCACATGCTCCTCAATCAAGCCTTTTAAATGTTGCTGATGAATAGGCGATTCGAGCTTTTGGGTGTCTACCAGTTCGCTATTGACGCGGCGATTAAAGCGGCCAAATTGGTCGAAAACATAGGCAAAGCCGCCCGTCATCCCCGCGCCGAAGTTGACCCCGGTTTTACCTAGCACGACCACAATCCCGCTGGTCATGTATTCGCAGCCGTTATCGCCTAAGCCTTCAACTACGGCGATGGCGCCCGAGTTACGTACCGCAAAGCGTTCACCCGCTTGGCCCGCGGCGAAGAAGCGTCCGCCAGTCGCACCATACAGACAAGTGTTACCGACAATCGCGCTGCGCTCGCTCTGGAATGGGCTACCCAGCGGTGGATAAATCACAATCTTGCCGCCCGACATGCCTTTACCAACGTAGTCGTTGGCATCACCGCAGAGCTTGAGTTCAAGGCCTGGGCTGTTCCATACCCCAAAGCTTTGGCCGGCACTGCCGTTAAAGCTGAGTTTTATCGGTGCCTTAGTGCCTTTAACACCAAGGGTGGTCGCGATATAGCCCGATAGGCGTGCGCCCACTGAGCGGTCAGTGTTGTTGATACTGTAAGCTGCATCGAAACACTCGCCCTTATCGACTGCACTCTGGCACTCGTTGAGCAAATGTTGGTTGAGTAAGCCTAAATCTGCTGGTGGATTGGTTTCCTGCCAGGTGCGCGAGGTGCTGGCCCTGACCTTCGGCTGATACAGGATCGGCGCTAAATCGAGTCCGCGTTGCTTATCGGTTTGGCCTTCTAAGGTATGTAGCCACTCACTGCGGCCGACTAAGTCTTCGAACTTGCTGACCCCTAGGGTTGCCATCCATTCGCGCACTTCCTCGGCGACAAACTCAAAGTAAGTCATCACTCGCTCTGGTAAGCCGTGGTAGTGGTTATCGCGAAGTTTCTTGTCCTGAGTTGCGACACCGGTAGCGCAGTTGTTCAGGTGGCAAATACGCAGGTACTTACAACCTAAGGCAATCATGGGCACAGTCCCGAAGCCAAAGCTCTCGGCGCCGAGTAAGGCTGCTTTGATGACGTCGGTTCCGGTTTTTAGGCCGCCATCGACCTGCAAGCGGATCTTATGGCGTAGGCCATTTTCCACCAGAGATTGATGCACTTCGGCAAGGCCAAGTTCCCATGGGCTGCCGGCGTATTTCACCGAGGTGATAGGGCTCGCGCCCGTGCCACCATCGTAGCCAGAAATAGTGATCATATCGGCGTAGGCTTTTGCCACTCCAGTGGCGATCGTGCCGACACCTGGCTCAGACACTAACTTCACGGAGATCAGTGCCTTGGTATTGATTTGTTTTAAATCGAAAATCAGCTGGGCTAAGTCTTCGATAGAATAAATATCATGGTGTGGCGGTGGTGAAATTAAGGTTACACCGGGGCGCGCGTGGCGCAGCCCTGCAATTTCTACACTCACCTTATGGCCTGGCAGTTGTCCGCCTTCACCGGGTTTTGCACCCTGGGCAACTTTAATCTGCAACACATCGGCATTGACTAGGTAATGGGCGGTTACGCCAAAACGTGCCGAGGCAATTTGTTTAATCGCCGAGTTACGTTCGGTGTTAAAGCGGCGAGCATCCTCACCACCTTCACCCGAGTTAGAGCGGCCACCTAAACGGTTCATGGCAATGGCTAATGCTTCATGGGCCTCGGGGCTTAAGGCACCGATACTCATGGCCGCACTGTCAAAACGTGGGAACAAGTTACTAGCAGCCTCGACCTTATCCAGTTCAATTGCAGCTTGGTCAGCCTTAATGCCAATCAAATCCCTTAGGGTGGCAACTGGTCGGTTATCGACTAATTCGGCAAACTTCTTATAGGTCGCAAAATTTTTGTCGATTAAGGATGCCTGCAATGTGTTGACCACATCAGGGTTGAAGCAGTGGTACTCACCGCCATCCACGTATTTGAGTAAACCACCCTGTGGCAGTGGCACATGGGCGCGGTAAGCGGCTTTATGCAGCAGCGCTTGATCGTTGGCGATATCCTCAAAGCTTGCACCTTCTATACGGCTCACCACACCTTTAAAGCACAGTTCAATCACATCACTGGCGATACCAATGGCTTCAAACTGCTGGCTACAACGGTAGGAGCCGACGGTGCTGATCCCCATCTTAGACATGATCTTACGTAGACCCTTCTCGATGCCGTAACGGAAGTTGAGCATCAAGGCTGTGGTATCGGTTAAATCATGGCGTTTAGCCAGATCTGAGATTGATTCATACACTAAATAGGGATAAATCGCCGTGGCGCCAAAGCCGAGTAGCACTGCAAAGTGGTGCGGATCTCGCGCCGAAGCGGTCTCGACAATGATGTTGGTATCGCAGCGCAGGCTCTTACTCACCAGCATTTGTTGCACCGCGCCCACCGCCATGGCTGCTGGAATCACCTGCGCCGATTTATCAATTGCGCGGTCGGATAAAATCAGCAGCGTAGTGCCACTGCGGGCTAAACGCTCAGCTTCTGAGGTGATGCGGCGAATCGCCTGTTCTAAGCCTTCTTTCGGCTCGTAGTTTAAATCGACGATATTGGCGCGATAGTAAGTGCTATCTAATCCGAGTAATTGATTGAAATCACTGAATAATAATATCGGCGAGTTGAACATCACTCGATAGGCATGGCCAGTAGTTTCGTTGAAGAGGTTTTGTTCGCGGCCAATGCAGGTCGCCAGAGACATCACGTGCTTTTCACGCAATGGATCGATAGGCGGGTTAGTGACTTGAGCGAATTTTTGCCTGAAATAGTCATAGAGCGAGCGTGACTTTTTCGACAATACGGCCATTGGCGTATCATCGCCCATGGAGCCAGTCGCTTCTTCGCCTTGTTTTGCCAGTACCCAAATCACTTGTTCAAGCTCTTCGCGGGTGTAACCAAATTGCTTTTGGTATTGCAGTAGTTGCTCAGGACTTAATTCACTGGCGCCATGTTGCTCTGTCGTTAGCTGCTCGGCAGGAATTAAAGTACGACTGTTTTTCGCCATCCATTCTTTGTAGGGGTGGCGACGCTTAAGATCGTTATCGATTTCGAATGACTGATATAACCGGCCATTTAATGTATCTAACACTAACAGCTCGCCTGGGCCGACACGGCCTTTTTCAATCACTTCATCGGCGGCGTAGTCCCAAATGCCGACTTCTGAGGCAAGGGTTAAGATACGATCTTTGGTGATCACATAACGAGATGGGCGCAGACCGTTACGATCGACCGCGCAAGCGGCGTGGCGACCGTTGGTCATTACGATACCTGCAGGACCATCCCATGGCTCCATATGCATGGAGTTAAAGTCATAGAAGGCTTTTAGCTCGTCATCCATCTCAGGGTTACTTTGCCATGCTGGCGGGATCAGCAAACGCATGGCGCGGTATAAGTCCATCCCGCCAGAGAGCAGCATCTCGAGCATATTGTCGAGGGAGGAGGAGTCAGAACCCGTTTCATTCACAAAGGGTGCCGCCTGCTGTAAGTCAGGCAGCAGCGGCGAATTAAATTTATAGGCACGGGCACGGGCCCATTGGCGGTTACCGGTAATCGTATTGATCTCGCCGTTATGGGCAAGATACCTGAAGGGTTGAGCGAGTGGCCATTTAGGTGACGTATTGGTTGAAAAGCGTTGATGGAATAAACAAATAGAGCTCTTCAAACGGATGTCGGCAAGGTCGGGATAGAATGCGGGCAGGTCGGCTGGCATCATCAAGCCTTTGTAGACGATGACTTGACCTGAAAGACTTGCGACATAAAAGTCTTTATCGTCAGTAATTTGTTGCTCTAAACGGCGGCGAGCCATGTAGAGACGTCGCTCAAGGTCTTTCTCACGCCAACCAATGGGGGCGTTAATCAGCACTTGATAGATTTGCGGTAGGCTCGATTTACCAATCTCACCCAATACCTCAGGATTGATAGGGACTTTACGCCAACCAGCGATACTTAATGTTTCACGCTCCAGTTCGCGTTCGAGGATGAATTTAGCTTGGTCGGCTAATTCCTCATCTTGGCTTAAAAACAACATGCCTACAGCGAATTTGCGGCTCAAGTGCCAGTCATTTTCTGCGGCTACGGCCTCAAAGAATTGCAATGGTAGCTGCATCAATAAACCACAGCCGTCCCCAGTTCGACCATCAGAGGCGATACCGCCACGGTGTTTCATGCGATCAAGGCCATGGATAGCTGTGCGCACGATACGATGACTGGCTTCGCCATCCATTTGTGCAATCAAGCCAAACCCACAATTGTCCCGCTCAAAACTGGGATGATATAAGCTCATACAAAAACCTCCCTTGACCTCAACGAAATTACTACTCGGGAGAAATGTAAAGACTTTCTATAGATATGCACCCGAACCACCCAAATTATCCTGAGATTAACTAAAGGTCAAACCAAAATTTTGCATAAAATATGGGTATTAATTCATGTTTCATACACAAAACACAATTGCTTGACGTTAACGTTAACTGATTAAAGTGTCGTATAACATTATGAATAAAAAGAATTTTAAAAAAATGAAAAACTTGTAAGTTACCAAAATGTAACATTGGCGCGGATTGTTTTTGATTTAGAAATAGTGATTTTTATTGCAAATACAGTGTTTGTATAAAAATATGAAATAAGTGAATTGTTATTCTTTTTGGTTGTGAGTGCTATCACAGAATGTAAAGGCCCTGTGAGGGGCGGCTCAGGTTTTTAGCTTGGATATGGTGAATATTATGAGAGTTTGATTTACCGCCAAGAAAAGTGTGGTCGCTTTGTTTATCATGAGTTTTTTCGTCTATCTACACATCATTATTTCTTCTTTCTTGTGATTTTATCTTGGTTATTTTTAATGAAACGACATGAAATATGGCAGGTGAGCTAATGGGGCTCGATGCATACGTAAACACATTTGGTGCTGTTTGTAAGGCTAAATACGGTGAGCGATTACGCAAGCTCACCATAGATGCCAAATTCACTTGTCCTAACCGTGATGGCACTCTGGGACGTGGCGGTTGTACCTTTTGTAATGTGGCCTCTTTTAGTTATCAGCAGACGGAAACGCTCAGCATTAGTGAGCAATTACAGCAGGGGAAAGCCCGTTATAAAGAGGCGAAACCTAAGCTGAACGCAGATAAATTTATCGCGTACTTTCAAGCCTATACGAGCACCTATGATGAATATCAAGTGTTGATGGCTAAATACGATGAAGCGGTCAAGGACAGTGAGATTGTGGGCCTGTGTGTTGGCACTCGTCCTGACTGTGTGCCAGATAATGTGTTAGATTTACTAGCAAGTTACCAGCAAAAAGGCGTTGATGTGTGGTTGGAGCTTGGATTGCAAACCGCCAATGATAGCACTTTGCATAAGATTAACCGTGGGCACGATTTTGCCTGTTATTGCGATACCGTTTTGCGGGCGAGAAGTCGAGGATTAAAGGTGTGTACTCACCTTATATTAGGTTTACCCGGTGAGACTCGTCTCGATTACATGGCGACCCTTCAGGCCGTGCTGACGCAGGGCGTAGATGGTTTAAAGCTTCATCCATTACATGTGGTTGAGGGCAGTACTATGGCAAAAGCTTGGCGCGCAGGGCGCTTACCTTTGCTCAGTATTGAGGAGTATGCGGCTTGTGTCGGCGAACTGGTTCGGCATACACCGAAAGAGGTGATATTTCATCGGGTGACCGCCTATGCGAAAAAACCGATACTGCTGGCACCCGATTGGTGTGGTTATCGTTGGAATGGCTTAGTGGCGATTGTTGAGGATCTTGCGAGCAAGGGTGGACAAGGGGCGGCATTAGCGCGACCATAATGTCCATATTTGCTGAATGGATTCATTTGGTAATTTTTTATCGCTAATAGTATTTGATATAGTTGATTTTTTGTTAATAAAAACATCTTTTGACCACAAATGCTGCTATAAGTTGCACTGACAATTTTAGTGGGTATCATGTCATAAATTTGTTTTAAGCATTGGACTACTTAAGGGAGGCCTAGATGGCCACAGTTGAATTAGAGACAATTCTAGATCTCAATACGTTAGAACAGTATTGCAGCGCGATTGGTGCCGGTACTTTGCTAAAGAGCGTGGTGTTATTTGAGCAATTAATGCCTGAATATGTTGGGAATCTAGTAAAGGCTAACGAAGCTGCTGACAAGGACACTTTATGTTCTGAGGCCCACAAATTTAAAGGTGCAGCGGGTTCAGTTGGTTTAAAACGTATTCAGCAAATTGCCCAATTACTGCAGCATGGCGAAGAAGCGCGTTGGGAAGTTGAACATGCAACTTGGGTCGCGCAAATTGTTGAATTTGCGAGTGCCGATCTGCAGCAATTAAAGCAATTCTTACAGGCTAAAGCCTAGTTTGGTTTGCGAGGTGCGGCGTAAAGGTTGCACCTCGATAACTTCTTCCTTCTCGTTTTATCCCCTCTTTTGCTTTTCCCTCCTTTATTCTGAGTCGCCTCAAGCGTTTTACCTTGATTGAAAATCGATTTTGCTCACACTATTGAGTAATTTAGCCGCGTTTTAGTTGATAACTTATGGTAGAGTTGATTAAATTTATTAATTCATAACCGTAGTGGCAATCGATAAAATGAAAAATTTACCTAGCCTTAAGAATCTATATTACTTGGTGAATCTTCATCAAGAGCAGAATTTTAATCGCGCCGCTAAGGTGTGTTTTGTCAGCCAATCGACTCTGTCAAGCGGCATTCAGAATCTTGAAGAACAGCTTGGCCACCAGTTAATTGAACGGGATCACAAGTCTTTTATGTTCACCGCTATTGGTGAGGAAGTGGTGCAACGTTCTCGCAAAATCCTCACGGATGTAGATGATTTAGTTGAATTGGTTAAAAACCAAGGTGAGCCTATGACGGGGGATATCCGCTTAGGTTGTATTCCTACCATTGCTCCATTTTTACTCAGCCGCGTTGTCAAACAGTGCCAACACGCTTATCCCGCGATGAGCCTATTACTCAAAGAGGATACAACAGAGCGCTTACTCGATGCGTTGGGTAAAGGGGAGTTAGATATACTCATTCTTGCTCTACCCGTTGATACCAGTGGCTACCACAGCATGAAGGTAGGTATTGATCCCTTTAAGATGGTTATCCACAAAGATTTAGTGGGGGGAATTCATCAGCCGATCGATTATCAGACATTACCTGATGAGAGTATTTTTCTGTTGCAGAGCGAGCATTGTATTACTGGCCATGCCATTACTGCTTGTCAGTTGGGCGACAGTGCTAAAGTCAATCCTTTTGCTGCCACGAGTCTGCATACCTTAGTACAAATGGTAAATAGCAAACTGGGCACAACGTTCTTACCGCAAATGGCGATTGATGCAGGGATCTTGAATGATACCGATCTGGTGGTCATGACTCCGCCAGGTGAAGCGCCATATCGCGATATCGGTTTAGTATGGCGACAAACAACCAGCCGAATTTTAACTTTCCGTACGCTAGGTTTATTGATCCAAAAATTGTTAGCTAACGAAACCGCATAATCACTGAGTATTTTTGCTTTTGGTGAGTTTTATAAAGGGGAAACACCAAACACTTCAATCGAGTGTTGTTTCCCTTTTAATTTAATCGGGCCCAGATTAGTCAAACGATACTCACTGTTAGGATTATCGAGTCGTCCCGCTAAGGCGCCAGAGATCAACATACGCTGTCCTAAGGGATTACATTGATCCTGCAGTCTCGCTAACGTATTTAGTACATCACTAAAGAAGCTAATTTCTTGTTTTTGAACACCAACAACTGCAGCAACGACTTGCCCACAGTGAGCCGCCGCTTTAAATTTAGGCACAAAACCATAGTGTTCTTCAAAGTAACGTCTCTGCCAATTTAATTGCTGGCTAAATTCAAAATAGATATTCATGCAGCGGTCGTGCACAACACCTTCCTCTAAGGGCCAATGGATTAATACGGCATCACCCATATAGCGGTAGATTTCAGCTTCGTTATTACTCACAGTATCTGAAAGTAAGCTAAAACTATCTTGGATTAGGCGACTAAAGCGATAATCGCCAAGGGATTCAGCGTGAGTTGTTGAGGCGACCATATCTAAGTAAAGAAATAAACGCTGTTCGTATCTTGGCTTATGGTATTTACCTAAACCAATATTGAGTAAAATACGTGGCCCAACTAAAAGCCCCATCTGCTCAACAAAGGCTAAGCTCACTCGTACAACGACTAAATAAACAATTAAGGCTTGGAATGAGGGACTATAGAGAATATGCGCCGTAAGCATTTGTCTAAGGGTCGACATGTGATTTTCAATGGCCCACATATTTAGAAATTGGGTCATATAAGCTAAGGTTGTTGCACCCAATAACAGGAACAATCCTTTAAAAATGACTGAGAAGATATAAGGTAGGCGATTGATAGCGCTAAAATCAGCTATCAGATTGGACATCCAGTGTAAGCTGCCAAAAATAATCCCCATATAGACGGCGAGTGTCGCGAGATCAGCCGAACCTACAGCCCATTGCGGCAGTTCTGGTGATTGGGCATATCGAAAAAACACGAATGCAGCCATGGCTATCGCCCAAGCTAATATCGCAAAAAGAAGTTTTTTCGCTTGTCTACGAGTTCTCACAACGGGTTTTGTATCCGAATACGGCCATATATTTCAGGATGCCGTAGTTTATAGAAAATCATCACTAGAGTGCCAGTGATATTTGTGATCTGGATCAATACAACGCTATATAGCTACAAAAATTTAACCAAACACTTTATTTAATATCATTGCTGTAAAGGCGGTCTTGAGATAAAAACCGCGAGGATTGGTCATTTTGAGGCTGCCATCCTCGGCAATACTTTGAGTCAATGCCTTACTATTAGCGGCTTTAGGGCGTAATTGGAGAACTTCACCGTGCCTAGCGGTGAGATTTTCGACTTTACCAAGAGCAATCAGCTCCATGATTTCTTCCCAATCCTGTTGCAGTAATGCTTGCTCTTGTGGATCGGGCTGCCACAGTATTGGTGTGCCAACTCTGCGTTCACCCACAGGGATATGTCGCTCCCCCTCTACTGGTACCCACAGTACTCGTTGTAACTTGTGACACACTAAGCTGTCTTGCCAAGTTAATCCTTCGATATTGGTCAGCGGTGCAACACACACATAGGTGGTTTCTAGTGGTTTGCCCTGATGATCAATGGGGATAGTTTTTAGCTCTACTCCGAGGTGAAGAAAATCTTGTTCGGGTTTCGAACCTGCTATCGCACCTAATTCCATTTCAATGAGTTGTCCCACCCAACCTTTATCGCGTTTCAGATTGACGGGGACATGAATACCGCGATGGGCAGCAATTTGCGCCAAAGATACGCCGGCCATCATATTAGCGCGTTCGAGCAATTCGCTCAGATTTTGAGGGGGAATAATAGGTTTCATAGGCGAATTTTACTGGAAAATAACTGCTTAGCAACCAAGGTCAAAAAATGAACATTAAAATAAGAATAAACGCATTGCTAACTTTTTGTATTTAACAATATGATTTTTATTGTTTTTATCTGATTTTAGGCAAGTGTCAGTTAAAGTGTTCAAAGTTACTCTCGGCTTTCCCTTGCGTTTCTCACATATTTATCCACAGATATTATGGATAACTCACAATGCGTGTGCCTTTAACTGAATAAAATCTTTGAGTCAATGGTAGTAAGTGGCATTTTTAAATAGGGATGTGGGTAATTTTGGGTGTGCTCTGTGTATAACATTTAAGGATTACTCTAATTAAATAATAGGATTTATTTTAGGTTAAAAAGTGAGCGTTTGTGTATTTGGATAGATATCTTGTAAATTATTAAGGTTTATCCTGATGATTTATAGGTTATTTTTTTAATGTGGTATGCGTTGTGATGTATATTCTATTTGTTGTTTTTTGAACGATATACCTAGTTTACCCTAGTTTCAAACAGAGATATCCACAGAAAATGTGGATATCCCCTTAAATTAATTCGATGAGTTGTTGATAAAGTAGTAAGTTGAAACTATTTATCCAAAGATAAGCTGAAAATAGAGGTTTGCTGAGAGACGGGCTTTGTGAAACAATCGCTTTATTAAAATTTATCCTTATTTGGAGTCCATGTGATTGATAGCGACGGCTTTCGCGCAAATGTGGGCATAATAATTTGTAACAGATATGGCCAAGTCATGTGGGCCAGACGGTTTGGACAACACTCATGGCAGTTTCCTCAGGGCGGTGTAGATGATGGTGAATCGGCCGAAGAGGCTATGTACCGTGAATTGTATGAGGAAGTTGGCTTAAAACCCGAGCATGTCACTATATTAACCTCGACGCGCTCTTGGCTAAGATACCGTTTACCTAAACGCTTAGTGAGACAGGACAGTAAGCCTGTGTGTATTGGCCAAAAGCAAAAGTGGTTTCTGTTACAACTAAAAAGCCAAGATAGTGCGATTAATTTAAGTTCTTCAGGCCACCCTGAGTTTGACGATTGGCGCTGGGTAAGTTATTGGTATCCGGTGCGGCAGGTTGTCTCATTTAAGCGTGATGTTTATCGTAAGGTCATGAAAGAATTTGCGGTAACGGCATTGTCATTCCAAACCCAGGAAATACCGAGGAAGCGGGTAAGACAAAAGACAACGGGCTGATTTTCAAAAGAGGATTGAAAACAGTGTTAAATACGCTCAGGGATATTACCCAAGCTGTGGCTTCTGCCCACAGCTTAGAAACCGCATTAGAAGTCCTAGTTTCATCGACCAAGGCTGCGATGGAAACCCAATGTTGCTCGGTCTATATCCTAGAGCAGCAAGAACTCGTTTTATCCGCAACCGATGGTCTCGAAAAGAGTGCTGTCGGTCGAGTGCGCATGCCTTTAACTCAGGGCTTGGTGGGCTTAGCTGCCGAGCGTGAGGAGGCGGTGAATTTAGCCGATGCACGTTTACATCCGCGCTTTAAGCTCTTTCCCGAGGTTGCAGAAGAAGAATACCGTGCCTTTTTAGCTGTCCCTATTATTTATCAAAAAGCGGTTGTGGGTGTGATTGTGGTGCAGCAAGCTAGTGCACGGCAATTTAGTGAAGGCGAAGAAGCCTTTTTAATGACCTTGGCTGCACAGCTTGCGATGGCGATCCGAGGATTAAAACAAAAGGCGCAGGTCAGTTCACTCCATCAACAGATTTTATTCCAAGGGACATCCGCATCCAGTGGGATCGCTATTGCACACGCGTTAGTGCTCGGTGGGGAGATTTCCCTCGAACAGCCCGATGTGCGCTGCGAGGACATTGTCCTTGAATCCAGCCGTTTAGTCGCGGCAATGGGGCGTTGTAAAGAGGCGATTGGTGCGCTATCTCAGCGTTTCGACCGAGAACAGGATGAGGAGGTCGCCTCAATATTCAATGCCTTACAGTTACTACTTGATGATGCCAGCCTCGGTGGTGAATATACCCGTGAAGTACAGCAGGGCTGGGAGGCTGAATCGGCGGTGAGCCGGGTTTCGTTGCGTTATATTCAGCAGTTTTTGGCGATGGAAGATCCTTATCTCAAGGAGCGGGCCAGTGATATCCGCGATTTGGGGCAAAAGGTGCTAAGGCAATTGATTGAGCCTGAGCGATTAGAGCATGAACCTGATAAACCTGTAATTTTAGTGACGAAAGAAGCCGATGCTACAATGTTGGCTGAATTTCCTCGGCAAAAATTAGCCGGGATTGTGACCGAGCTCGGTGGCGTTAACTCCCATGCGGCGATTTTAGCGCGTGCGCTTGGTGTACCTGCGATTACAGGCGTTGAACAGTTGCTTTCCGCTGATATTGATCAAAAGCTGTTAGTCGTCAATGCCAGCCGTGGGCAGCTTATGGTGTCGCCATCGCCTGCTATTGTTAGCGAATATCGCAGCCTTATCTCAGCGCAAAAAGCGTTGCAGCGCCAATACGCACAGGAGTTAGCGCTGCCTTCTGTGATGCTTGATGGCACGCGAATTAGACTCTATCTCAATGCGGGATTACTCAGTGGTGTCGCCTCGGAAATTGCCGAAGGGGCAGATGGTATTGGGTTATATCGCACTGAAATCCCCTTTATGTTGCAGCAGCGTTTTCCGAGTGAATCCGAGCAGGTAAAGGTTTATCAACAGGTACTCTCAGCGGCTTCGGGTCGCCCTGTCGTGATGAGAACCTTAGACGTTGGCGGCGATAAGCCTTTGCCGTATTTCCCGATTAAAGAAGACAATCCTTTCCTCGGTTGGCGTGGTATTCGACTATCACTGGATCACCCTGAGCTGTTTCTTGTGCAGTTAAGGGCCATGTTACAGGCTGGCGCAGAAGGCAAGCAGTTAAGCATTTTGTTACCCATGGTCAGTAATTTAGATGAAATCGATCAAGCGTTAGCCTACCTAGAGCAGGCTTATGTTGAACTCAAAAATGATGTCAACAGCAATATCGAAATGCCGCGTATTGGCATAATGCTCGAAGTGCCTGCAATGCTATATCAGTTAGATGAAGTGGCAAAGAGAGTGGATTTTGTGTCAGTTGGGAGTAACGATTTAACCCAATATTTACTCGCAGTCGATCGCAATAACCCGAGGGTCAGTTCATTATTTGACAGTTATCATCCGGGGATTTTGCGGGCCTTACATCAGGCAAGAATAGATTGTGAATATCATCATCTTGATATCAGTATCTGTGGTGAGTTGGCTGGCGAGCCCATGGGCGCGATCTTGCTTGTGGCGATGGGATACAACCAATTGAGTATGAACCAAGGCAGTTTAGCGCGAATTAACTATCTGCTGCGCCGAGTCTCTGGTGATGATTTAGCACAGTTACTCGCGCAGGCGTTAAGTCTATCTAACGGTTTCCAAGTGCGTGAGCTGGTTAAAGAATATTTTACTCAGCAAGGATTAGCCACAATTCTTAATTAACTAATCGTGCCTTTTGCTTTAAGCTAAGGCTTCACTTAATCACGCTGTAGGTATTCGTGTGGATAGTTTGTTGTTGGTGTTCTTTATTTGCTTGGCGTTAGGTGCGTTTGTCGGTTTTATGGCAGGATTATTAGGTATCGGCGGCGGCTTGATTGTCGTGCCTGCATTGCTTTATATTTTGCCATCGGTCGGTATTAGCTCTACTCAGCTACCCCATATTGCGATTGCCACTTCGCTAGCCGCCATTATTCTTACCTCTATTTCATCGGCACGTGCCCACCATAAGCGCGGTAATGTGCCTTGGGAATTGTTCAAATCAATGTTACCGGGCCTGATTATAGGCGCGCTGGCTTCAGGTTTTATTGCTGAGCGTATTCCTGCTGATGCTTTACAGAAAGGTTTTGCCATCTTTGTGATTTTAATGACAATTCAAATGGCTTATCCCGTAAAAGCCGAATCAAATCGCCAATTACCTAATTCAGTCGTGCTTTTTGTTGTATCGGCTTTGATTGCGGTTTTGGCCGGTTTGACAGGAATAGGTGGCGGTATACTGATAGTGCCATTTTTGACTTTTTATGGTTTACAGATGCGTCAAGCCGTAGGTTTTTCTGCTGCGATGGGCTTTTTAATCTCTCTTTCTGGCAGTTTCGGCTATATTATTGCGGGCATGAATGCCCCTGAATTGCCCTATGGTACCTTAGGCTATATCTATTTACCGGCGTTATTTGGCTTAATCATAACCTCAATTTTAATGGCTCCGGTTGGTGTGAAGGCTGCAAGCACTTGGCCCACCCCAGTCCTTAAAAAAATATTTGCACTTTTACTCCTTTGTGTCGGTCTCAAATTAATTCTGAGCTGATTTTTAGTTTTTAGCCCTCAATTTGAGGCTGTTGATGGATAAGTTATGGCATTGAATTTTCCCAATATCGATCCTGTGATCGTGAAGTTTGGTCCCTTTGATATTTTTGGACAAACCTTTGAACCTGCGCTGCGTTGGTATGGATTTACTTACTTAGTGGGTTTTGTGGCGGCGATGTGGTTACTCAATCGCCAGGCTGATCGTTCCAATGGTTTATGGACGAGAGAGCAGGTTTCCGATTTACTGTTTTATGGCTTCCTAGGGGTGATATTAGGCGGTCGTATTGGCTATGTGCTCTTCTATCATTTTGATTATTTTCTCGCTAGTCCAATGTATTTATTTAAAATTTCAGAAGGCGGCATGTCCTTTCACGGTGGTTTGATTGGGGTGATTACCGCCATGATTTATATCACTTGGAAGCAAAAGCGTACCTTCTTTGCCGTGGCGGATATGGTGGCGCCCGTGGTGCCTATTGGTCTTGGGGCCGGCCGTATCGGTAACTTTATTAATGGTGAGTTATGGGGCCGCGTGACTGATGTGCCTTGGGCTATGGTGTTCCCAAGCGGTGGACCAGAACCACGCCATCCCTCGCAGCTCTATCAATTTGCTCTTGAAGGTGTTGCATTATTCTTGCTCCTTTATTGGTTCAGTAAACGTACTAAGAAAGTCGGCGCAGTATCGGGTATGTTCTTACTAGGCTACGGTATTTTCCGCGTGATTGTCGAAACGGTAAGGCAACCTGATGCACAGTTAGGCCTCTATTGGGGCTTTATGACAATGGGGCAGATCCTCTCAGTGCCGATGATCCTCTTCGGTTTATATTTAATTCTTCGTCCAGAGGGTAAGCAGTAATGCAGCAGTATTTAGACTTGATGAAACACATTTTAGCCGAAGGTGTGGATAAATCAGACCGTACAGGTACAGGCACTCGCTCGGTGTTTGGCTATCAAATGCGTTTCGATTTGAGTAAGGGGTTTCCTTTAGTCACAACGAAAAAGTGCCATATGCGCTCGATTATCCATGAGCTGTTGTGGTTCCTGAAAGGGGAGACCAATATTGCTTATCTGCGTGACAATAAGGTCAGTATTTGGGATGAATGGGCAGATGAAAACGGCGATTTAGGCCCTGTGTACGGCGCGCAGTGGCGCAGTTGGCCGACCCAAGGTGATGAGGCTATCGATCAAATTTCGCAGGTCATTGCGCAAATTAAATCGCAACCCGACTCGCGCCGTTTGATTGTCTCTGCATGGAACGTGGGCGAGCTGGATAAAATGGCACTGGCGCCATGCCATGCGTTTTTCCAGTTTTATGTCGCCGACGGCAAATTATCCTGCCAGTTGTACCAACGCAGTTGTGATGTATTTTTAGGTTTACCATTCAATATCGCCAGCTATGCGTTGCTGACGATGATGGTCGCACAACAATGTGATTTAGCCTTAGGTGACTTTGTTTGGACGGGTGGCGATACACATTTATACTCCAACCATATGGAGCAAACTGCGTTGCAGTTGACCCGTGAGCCAAGATCTTTACCCACCATGACAATTTTGCGTAAACCTGCCTCTATTTTCGATTATCAATTCGAAGACTTCGAACTGACCCACTACGATCCACATCCACATATCAAAGCGCCTGTTGCCGTTTAATGGCGAATTAATCGACCAACACCTCGGAATAGCCGAGGTGTTTTGTCGAAACTAACGATTATACTTGTTCATTTTCTTCGTCTACACTCAATCTATTATGATTTTTGGGAGTGCAAGATGGAAAAAGCGATTAGAAATTTTTTAAGCCAAGAGTCTGCAGGCGGCATCCTTTTATTGATTGCCGTTGCCTTTGCCATGTTGATGGCCAATTCTCCTCTCGCGGGACTCTATCAAGGTTTTCTCGGTACTGAAGTACAGGTGCGTGTCGGTGCACTCGATCTGCATAAGCCATTGTTGCTGTGGATTAACGACGGTCTAATGGCGCTGTTTTTCTTGCTGATTGGTTTAGAAGTTAAGCGCGAGCTACTCGAAGGCGCATTATCGAGTGTGGCACAGGCTTCTCTGCCAACTTTTGCTGCCATTGGTGGCATGTTAGTGCCTGCGGGAATTTATCTTTTATTTAACTATGGTGATCCTATCACTCAAGCGGGTTGGGCAATTCCTGCAGCGACGGATATTGCTTTTGCTTTGGGGATCATGGCGTTGCTAGGTAGCCGCGTACCCGTTGCTTTAAAGGTCTTTCTGCTGGCATTAGCCATTATCGATGATTTAGGCGTTATTGTGATTATCGCCCTCTTCTACAGTACCGATTTATCAACCATTAGTTTAATCATTGCCAGTGTTGCGATTGTTGGTTTAGTTGCTTTAAACCGTAAAGGGGTGACCTCATTAGCACCCTATGGTGTATTAGGGCTTATCCTGTGGGTTGCAGTGCTCAAGTCAGGTGTTCATGCCACATTAGCGGGTGTCATTATTGCCTTCTGTATTCCTCTTCGGGCAAAAGATGGAAGTTCGCCTTCTGAGCATTTAGAGCATAGTTTACACCCATGGAGCACCTTCCTAATTCTGCCTGTATTTGCCTTTGCTAATGCTGGGGTCGCTTTAGGAAACATGAGCTTAGATACGCTTATTTCCCCTGTGCCAGTGGGGATTGCGTTGGGATTAATGTTAGGTAAACCGATAGGGGTGATGCTGTTTAGCTTTGTTGCTGTCAAGCTTAAGTTGGCACAGTTGCCTGATGGTATCGGTTGGAAACAGATCGCACCCGTGGCGGCGATGTGCGGGATTGGTTTTACCATGTCGATGTTTATTGCTTCGTTGGCATTTGAGCAGGCAGACCCTATGTTCGGCGATTTAGCACGCCTTGGCACCTTGATTGGCTCAATTCTCGCAGCCTTGATCGGGTATTTCTGGTTATCAAAAGTGTTACCAAAAAAAGGAGTATAACTATGATAAATATGAAATTAGTGGGAGTTGCTGCATTGTTAGCATTATCTTCAAGTGCCATGGCTTCGCAAATTGATGCCTGCAACAAAGATGTCGCATCACAAACCTGCCAAAGCTATCTTGAGGGGATAGTTGATGGGGCATTAATGTTTAAACCTGAGGCATTAGGCGCGAGGCTTGAAACCAATGGTTACGAGTCTAGAGCATTAAAATACCGTGGCGGTAAACGTTTCCAAGAAGCAAACCGTACTTATTGTGCTAGTCGAATTCCTGATCGTGACAGTTTAGTCTCTGGGGTGACTGAAGCGGTTAGCACTGGTACTGCCGCAGATTTAGAGCAACTTCAAGGAATCGTTGTTAACTTATTGGATTGCCAGCGTTTAAAATAGCGTTATTGACTCATTATTTGTTAAGCTGGGTCATTGCTACCCGATATGCCACAGCATAGATGCTGTGGCATCCCTAATAGGAAGCTCATTGGCGATGCTCCATCTCAATTACAACCATCTTTACTATTTTTGGATGATTAAGAAAAAGGGCTCTGTGGCAAAAGCTGCAGAAGCCCTTTATTTAGCTCCACAAACGATTACTGGGCAAATCCGCGCCTTAGAAGACAGGCTAAACGGTAGCTTATTTAAACGTGTCGGCAGAAATCTAGAAGCGACAGAGCTCGGAGAGCTCGTCTTTCGTTATGCCGATAGAATGTTTTCTCTCAGTTATGAGATGCTCGATTTACTTAACTATCAAAAAGATGACGCTATTCTATTTGAGGTTGGGATTGCTGATGCTTTATCGAAAGCCTTATCAAGTAGAGTGTTGCTCTCGGTTGTTCCTAATGATGGCTCTATGCACCTTGCCTGTTATGAGGCGACCCATGAAAGCTTAATGTCTCGCTTACGCGAGCATAAACTCGATATGATCCTTTCAGACTGTGCGGGCGAGTCACTTAAATATCCCGAAATTCTATCGAAAAAACTGGGTGAGTGTGGTGTGAGTTTCTTTTCTGCTGAAGCTTACAGTGCGGATTTCCCTGCCTGTTTAGAGCAAGGGCCGCTATTGATCCCCGGCCGTAGAACTTCGCTCGGTCAGCAACTATATCGTTGGTTTGATGAGCAAAATCTTAAGGTGAGTATTTTAGGTGAGTTTGATGATGCGGCCATGATGAAGGCTTTTGGTTACCTTAAGCGCGGTATCTTTGTCATGCCGTCGATTTATCCCCAAGAAGTGATTTCCCATGGCATGCATTTACTCGGTGAGACCTTAGATGTGAAAGAAGAGTACCATGTGATGTTTGCCGAACGGATGATCCAGCATCCTGCTGTTAAACGCCTCCTAGAAACGGATTTTAGTGATTTATTTGCCGGATTAGATACTCAAGTTAAGCAGTATTAAACTTGTGTTTCAACAACGCTTGCATCGACACTCCATGGACTGAACTGGTAGACTAAGGCGAATTTTGTTTTGGGAGAGATTAACTTGGAGTTAATGAACATTGCACGGGTCCGTTGGGCATGTCGCCGCGGAATGCTCGAATTAGACGTTTTGTTCCAGCCCTTCGTTGAGAATGTTTATCAGGATTTGTCTGATGAAGATAAAGTCCTGTTTATTCGTTTGCTCGAGTGTGAAGATCCTGAATTATTTGCATGGTTTATGGGTCATGAAGTTTGCCCTGATCCTGAGCTTGCCCGCATGGTAGTGCAAGTCCGTGGCCGAGCTGCGCCATAGTTTTAGTGTAAAAGCCTCCTTTGACCAACGTCTCTCGTTGGTCGTATTTGTTTGTGTCTGTAGCACTTCTTTACTTCTCTGGCCAGAAACGGATACCGCAGTACTACATGGACTGAGGGCTATACTCGCCGTCTTAATATTGGGATTCTTGTGCTCTCAGTTATGGCAACTGAGGAAATGGCATTGCCGTTTTGAGCTTAATGGTCAAGGAGAAGGCTGGCTATCAACGGGGGAGGCGTTTCACGTATTGCCCAGAACTTGGGTAACGCCGTTTATCTGCTTGGTTTATTATCAATCTGCAAATAAGTTGCATCTCTTACCTCTATGGGCGGATATGTTTAGTGATACAGATTATCGCAACTTGTGCAGGCTATTACTTAAAGTTAAAACTCAGGCGGTGAGCCAACACGAACTACTTTAATCTAAATCTGAATCTGAACTATGAGTGATGCGACTTTCACACCGTCTAAATAACAAACGGGCTATATCCTTGTTAAGATTTAGCCCGTTAAAAGCGTTTAAGTTAAGCTATCCGCTTATTTTTCAGGTTGCAAAATGGTCGGTAGCGGAGAAGCTGACTTTTCAGGATGGTCAATATTATAGTGCAGCCCTCGACTTTCTTTACGTTCCATCGCGCAGCGAATAATGAGTTCCGCCACTTGCACTAAGTTACGCAGTTCAAGCAGGTTATTGCTGACTCTGAAGTTGCTGTAATACTCTTGGATTTCCTGCTGCAACATCAAGCAGCGGCGCAGTGCACGCTCTAAGCGTTTATCTGAGCGTACGATACCCACATAGTCCCACATAAACAGGCGCAGTTCGTGCCAGTTGTGGGCGATAACGACTTCTTCATCAGAATTAGAAACTTTACTTTCATCCCATGCGGGGATTGGGCCTGGTAAGGGGATTTTATGCAGTTGACTCTCAATATCTTGGGAGGCTGCCCGCGCAAATACCAAGCACTCAAGCAGCGAGTTACTTGCCAAGCGGTTGGCGCCATGCAGGCCTGTATAAGCGACTTCACCAATGGCATAGAGACCATTGAGATCGGTTTGACCATGTAAGTCTGTCATCACCCCACCACAGGTATAGTGGGCTGCCGGGACGACCGGAATAGCGTCCTTTGTAATATCAATACCGAGTTCTAAGCAGCGACTGTAAATCGTCGGGAAATGCTTCATTACAAAGTCAGCATCTTTATGGCTGATATCCAGATACACGCAATCGGCACCGAGACGTTTCATCTCATAGTCAATAGCGCGGGCAACGATGTCACGGGGAGCTAACTCTGCACGTTCATCAAAGTCTGGCATAAAGCGGCTGCCATCAGGGCGACGCAAATAGGCACCTTCACCGCGCAGTGCTTCGGTGAGTAAAAAGTTACGGGCATCAGCGTGGTATAAGCAGGTTGGATGAAATTGATTGAATTCCATGTTGGCAACGCGGCAACCTGCACGCCATGCCATCGCAATACCATCACCACTAGCCACATCGGGATTTGAAGTATATTGGTAAACCTTAGAACTACCGCCAGTGGCTAAAGCGACAAACTTAGCCTTGATGGTTTCAACTTGCTCGGCATTTCGGTTCCACACATAGGCACCTAACACGCGATTACCGGGGCGATTTAATTTGCGGGTGGTGATAAGGTCGATGGCGTTATAGCGCTCTAAAACTTGAATGTTTGGATGGGCGAGGGCACGTTCTTGCAGTGTGGTCTGCACCTCTTTGCCCGTTGCATCCGCAGCATGTAGAATGCGTCTATGGCTATGGCCGCCTTCGCGGGTAAGGTGATAAGGGGCATCTTTAGCATTGTTCCCCGTGGCTTCTTCTTTATCGAAAGCCACGCCACATTCGATTAGCCATTGCATTGCACTCTTGGCGTTTTCGGCGGTAAAAGTCACCACCTCTTTATCGCACAAACCAGCACCAGCCACTAATGTATCGGCTACATGGGATTCGATAGTATCACTTTCATCGAAGACGGAGGCGATACCGCCCTGCGCGTAGTATGTCGACCCTTCCGAGAGAGGGCCTTTTGAAAGCAGAATTACGTTTGCTTTTTCAGCAAGATGCAAAGCTAGTGTCAGACCTGCGGCACCGCTACCTATGACTAATATGTCAGATTGGTGTTCAACTACTTGTTTCATCGGGTATCATGCTATGACTGAGAGTACCATCTATGGTAAACCAACTGACGAATTATGGGTACTTTCCTTTTAACCTTACTTTTTTTGTATAATTCTTAGAACTTTTTCAAAGCACGCGAGTCTACATAAGTGAATATGATTCGAGCGACTGAGAAATCAGCATTTTAGATTTGGGAGAAGTCGGCTCGGATGAGTGGACAAATAAGTGATCAACAATTAGTTGAGCGCGTACAACGGGGAGATAAAAACGCTTTTAACCTGTTAGTGCTTAAATATCAGAGTAAAGTGATTAGCTTGATTTCGCGCTACGTGCGTAACCAAGCCGACGTTGCTGATGTAGCACAGGAAGCGTTTATTAAAGCTTATCGAGCTTTGCCAAACTTTCGTGGTGAAAGTGCGTTTTATACCTGGTTGTACCGCATAGCCGTTAATACGGCTAAGAATTACCTCGTATCACAGGGGCGCAGAGCGCCTGCAAATGATGTCGATGCCGAGGATGCCGAATATTATGAAGGTAGTGATGCGCTAAAGGAGTTTGCCTCCCCAGAGCGACTAATGTTATCGGATGAAATCAAGAAAGTGGTTTTCGAAACATTAGAAACATTGCCGGAAGAATTACGTATGGCGATTTCATTGCGTGAACTCGATGGGATGAGTTACGAAGATATTGCCATCATCATGGATTGCCCTGTTGGAACGGTAAGATCTCGAATTTTCCGAGCCCGTGAGGCAATCGATAAAAAGCTTCAGCCTTTGCTGGAAGCCTAAATTCTTATTTTAAGAAACCCTTAAATTTAGACAGGTGAACAATGGATAAATTAGGTCAAGAATGGGTATCAGCCGCTGTCGATGGAGAGACAGATGTGCAGACGATGGCAGAACTTGCTGCCGATACGCATTCACATAATAAATGGCGTAACTATCATTTGATAGGTGATGCTATGCGGGGTGAATTACCCCAGACTATGGCGTTAGACCTTAGTGCAAGTATTGCTGCTGCAATTGAGCTTGAGCCTGCCATTGTCTCGCCCCAAGCCAAGGCTCCGATAGGCGTTACTGAACAAGTTACAACGGATAAAAACCGCGTAGTGCCACTATTTAAGCAGTTTGGTCAGTATGCAATTGCCGCTACTGTGGCCATGTTTGCCATCGTCGGCGTACAGAACTTTAACCAAACAGCTGATGATGCCGCGTCGCCATCACCTGTGCTTGTTACTCGTCCTCTGATGGGTAGTGCGTCGCCAGTGAGCTTACAGACGGGGCCTGTTCAACAAAATCAGAGCTACACTAATGACCAAATGAACGAGCAACGTCGCCGAATTAATACGTATATACAGGATCATATGTTACAACAACGATTGAATACGGGTGCCGTTGTAGAAGACAATAGCGAGGTTATTCCCGTTCCTGTCAATCAGTAGTAAGGAGTTAGCTTGCGTCTAATCCTGTTGGCTTTGTTAGCCTTGGTATTTCCTGCGGTGGCGCAGGAAGATATGCCTGCCAAAGTCTGGCTTGAGAAAATGAGCCAGGCTTTAAAAGAGAAAGAATTTAAAGCATCGATTATACAACTTCAGGCCGACCATATTCGGCCTTTGGTTTATCTTCACGGTAAGGTGAATAATCAAGAAGTTGCCTTTCTTGAGTACCTCAACGGTCCTCCCAAAAATGCGGTAAGAGTGGGCAATAGAGTCACCTTTATCGAACATGACCAACCTGCGTACAGTATCATCTCTAATCATATTCAGGGCGTGTGGCCTGCGGCTTTCTCATCAAAAATGAGCGATTTAGAAGTGGGTTATCAATTTGTATTAGGTGGCCGCACTCGCATTGCTGGGCGCCCAGGGCAAATGATCCGCTTGTTGCCTAATGATGAATACCGATATGGTTTCCAAATCTGGTTAGATATGGACACCTATTTGCCACTCAGATATGACATGTTGACTCAAGATAAGCAATTGCTTGAACAACTAATGGTGATTGAATTAATTGAATTTAGCGAGCCACCATCGATTCTACAGGAAGCCTACAAGCAAGAATGGCCTGCTGTGATCGATCAAGCTGAACGTCAAGATGGACAAAATTGGCAGTTTTCTTGGCTCCCCGCTGGATTTAGCGTAGTAGTGCGTGATCATCACCGTTTGATTGGTAGCCACGAGGCGGTTGAATATATTGCCTTGACTGACGGCTTAGCCAATATTTCTATTTATGTTGCTCGGGCTGGAGCAACGCCATTGCCTGAAGAGTTAATTACGCGTAATGGCTTATCTTTAGTGTCAGAAAAAGTCGGTAATGCTGAAGTGGTGGCTGTGGGTAAAGTGCCAACTGAGACCTTAGCCCGTATCGCGAAAAGTTTGATGTTAAAATAGAGCGGTTCATCATGATGGAAGAAGTGGCGCGGGTTGTCGCCTGTGATAATCAAGGTTGGCTCACCGTTGAGGTCGAGCTTAAAAGCACCTGCAAGAGTTGCAGTAGCAGTGAGTCCTGCGGGACGTCTGCTGTTGCACAGGCTTTTTCTGCAAAGACACAGCAATTCTCTATTCAGAGTGAACGTGCCTGTGAGGTTGGTGAACTGCTAAAGCTGGGGCTACCAGAGAGTGTTATCTTGAAAGCGGCTGCCTTGGTTTATTTGACGCCACTCTTCGGCTTATTTGCGGGTGCATTATTAGGGCAGTTTTTTGCTAGTTTGTTAGTAATCAATTCGGATCTCTGTGCGATAGGCTTTGCTGCTTTAGGCGCGTTAGCCGCTTGGTTCTTTGGAAAACGTAAGGCAAAACAGCTTGAAGTAGATTCGCAACCTGTGATTTTAGCTTATTTAGGCACAGGGATCAGTTTAGATAAATTATCTTTTTGATTTCATGTTGTTATTGATTTCAATTAGACAATAAACTTTTGCTGAGGGCGGCATTTTTCGACATAAAGACAACTATGAGTGAATCTGATTGGTATTGAATCCGCAATCAGGTACAATTTCCCACCTTTGAACCGTATCCATTTTTCAGTATTAGTCATAGCAGCATAATGAAACACATTAGAAACTTCTCAATTATTGCCCATATCGACCATGGTAAATCGACGCTGTCAGATCGTCTTATTCAGGTTTGTGGCGGTTTAAGCGACCGTGAAATGGATGCACAAGTTCTTGATTCTATGGATTTAGAACGTGAGCGCGGTATTACCATTAAGGCGCAGAGCGTTACGTTGGAATATACAGCCAAAAATGGCGAAACCTACCAACTCAACTTTATTGACACCCCTGGTCACGTCGACTTTTCCTATGAAGTATCTCGTTCATTAGCCGCCTGTGAAGGTGCGCTGCTTGTGGTGGATGCTGGCCAAGGCGTTGAAGCTCAAACGCTGGCAAACTGTTACACTGCGCTGGATATGAATCTGGACGTGGTACCTATCCTGAACAAAATCGACTTACCTCAAGCTGATCCTGAGCGTGTTGCCGCCGAGATTGAAGACATCGTCGGTATTGATGCGATGAACGCGGTGCGTTGTTCTGCAAAAACCGGTGTGGGTATTGATGATGTATTAGAGGTTATCGTCGAGCAAATTCCACCGCCAGAAGGCAATCCAGATGCGCCGTTGCAAGCCCTCATTATTGACTCGTGGTTTGACAGCTACTTAGGCGTTGTTTCTTTAGTGCGTATTAAACATGGCGTGCTCAAGAAGGGTGATAAGTTCAAGGTGATGTCTACAGGGCAAAACCATACCGCAGATCGTGTCGGTATTTTCACGCCAAAACAAACCGATAAAACTGAGCTAAAAACTGGTGAAGTTGGTTTCGTTATCGCAGGTATTAAAGAAATTCACGGTGCGCCAGTGGGTGATACCTTAACACTGGCTAAAAATGGTGCCGATAAGCCATTACCCGGCTTTAAAAAAGTGAAGCCTCAGGTTTATGCTGGTGTGTTCCCGATTTCTACCGATGAATATGAAAACTTCCGTGATGCACTGAACAAACTCAGCCTGAACGATGCCTCATTGTTCTTTGAGCCTGAAAGTTCATCTGCGTTAGGCTTTGGTTTCCGTATTGGCTATTTAGGCCTGCTCCACATGGAAATCATTCAAGAACGTTTAGAGCGCGAATACGATCTTGACCTCATCACGACCGCACCTACGGTAGTCTATGAAGTGCTGATGACCAGTGGTGAGACTATCTATGTTGATAATCCAGCAGATTTGCCTGCAATTAACAACATCGAAGAGATGCGTGAACCGATTGTTGAAGCCAATATTCTGGTACCAAAAGAATACTTAGGTAACGTAATTACGCTGTGTATCGAAAAACGCGGTACTCAAGTGAATATGGTTTACCACGGTAATCAAGTGGCCGTGACTTACCATCTGCCAATGGCGGAAGTGGTGATGGACTTCTTTGACCGCTTAAAATCAACTAGCCGTGGTTATGCGTCATTAGAGTACAACTTTATCCGCTTCGATCCGGCGGACATGGTGCGCTTAGATATTCTGATCAACGGCGACCGCGTGGATGCGCTGGCGATGATTATTCACCGTTCGAATATTCGTCACCGTGGTTTGGCGTTGGTTGAGAAGATGAAAGAGCTTATTCCGCGGCAGATGTTTGATATCGCGATTCAAGCCGCGGTCGGTAGCCAGATTATTGCCCGTTCTACCGTAAAAGCGTTACGCAAAGACGTAACAGCTAAGTGTTATGGTGGTGACGTTTCCCGTAAGAAGAAACTCTTAAATAAACAAAAAGAGGGTAAGAAACGGATGAAACAAGTTGGTAACGTTGAGGTGCCACAAGAGGCGTTCTTAGCGGTACTTAAGCTAAACGAGTAACACTCGAGATAACACAATTTAGCTATTATTGCGCCGCAGTTTGCGGCGCTTTACTTAGCTTATCGTATGTTTTGTGGTGTTTTTTTATAAATGCGGTAAGTTAACTAAAGTTCGCGAGTCGAAATACAATAGTCGCTGAGTTTAGATCTTTACATTTCAAGGCAGGAGTTCAATACGTAATGGCAGCCTATTTTTCCATTATTTTAGTGCTAGTCACTCTGATTTCAGGGTTGATCTGGTTAGTCGATGTGCTGGTATTTGCGCCTAAACGCCGTGAAAGCTTAGCCTTGGCCAAGGCTTCTCAGGCCAATTTAACTGAGGAAGCCGAATACAATATTATCCGTGAACCCACTGTGGTTGAGACTGCGCACTCTATCTTCCCGGTGATTGCCTTTGTGCTGATCCTGCGCTCGTTTATTTATGAGCCATTTCAAATTCCATCGGGTTCAATGATGCCAACGCTGTTAGTGGGCGATTTTATTCTGGTTGAAAAGTTTAGTTATGGCCTAAAAGATCCCGTATGGCGCACTAAACTGATTGAAACGGGCGAGCCCAAACGTGGTGATGTGATCGTCTTTAAGTACCCAGAGAATCCTCAGGTTGATTACATTAAGCGTGTTGTAGGTTTACCGGGCGATAGGATTATCTACCGCAATAAACAGTTGATGATCCAAAAGGCCTGTGGCGCGGAGCAAACCAATTGCCCTGAGCCAGAACTGGTGGCGCGTACCGAAATCAGCCGTGGTGATTACAGCCAAGATGGTGTGCCTTTACTGCGTTATAAAGAGCAACTCGGTGAAGTGGCACACGATATTTTAATTAATCCAAGCCGTCCTGATATGTTGGGTTATTTCAAGCGTGATGGCAATTTACCCGCGGGTGAATTTCTTGTTCCCGAAGGCCATTACTTTGCGATGGGTGATAACCGCGATAACAGTACCGACAGCCGTTTCTGGGGCTTTGTCCCTGAAGAAAATCTTGTCGGCAAAGCGGTGGCTATCTGGATCAGTTTTGAGTTTGACCGTTCAAAAGCCGATTTCCTGCCAACCTGGGTACCAAGCGGTGTGCGCTTTGAACGTGT
This sequence comes from Shewanella sp. Sh95, assembly GCF_001308045.1. NCBI lineage: Bacteria > Pseudomonadati > Pseudomonadota > Gammaproteobacteria > Alteromonadales > Shewanellaceae > Shewanella > Shewanella sp. Sh95. The sequence continues at coordinate 3,837 of NZ_LGYY01000018.1, read as the reverse complement.
AGGTGGAATTCACTAGTATGGAACCGATTAAAAATTTGCCACGTTTGTGTCGTACATTGGGCTATGAGTTTAAGAATATTGACCTTCTAACCCAAGCGTTGACCCATAGAAGCGCGGCAAATAAGCACAATGAGCGTTTAGAGTTTTTAGGTGATTCGATTTTATCGATAGTCATTTCGGATGCCTTATATCATCAGTTTCCTAAGGCGACTGAAGGTGATTTAAGCCGGATGCGCGCCACTTTAGTGCGTGGCGATACGCTGACCTTGATTGCTCAAGCCTTTAAACTTGGGGATTATTTATTCCTCGGTCCTGGCGAATTAAAGAGTGGCGGTTTTCGACGCGAGTCGATTCTGGCCGATGCGGTTGAGGCGATTATTGGTGCGATTTACTTAGATTCGGACCTCGAAGTGTGCCGTGAGCTGTTGCTTAAATGGTATGCCGAGCGTTTATCTGAGATTCAACCCGGTGTGAATCAAAAAGACGCTAAAACCTTACTGCAAGAATATTTACAAGGGTTAAAGAAGCCGCTACCCGATTACCAAGTAATCAACATAGAAGGCGATGCCCACGATCAAACATTCACCGTTGAATGTCGTATAGATGACTTGAGTGAAAGCGTGATTGGCGTTGCGAGCTCACGCCGCAAAGCCGAGCAGATTGCCGCGGCTCAAGTATTGGAGTTACTTAAGAAATGACCAAAAAAACAGACTTGCCAGCTGTCGATGCCGCTAACGCGAGCAATGAGCCGAGCTTAGATGAATTACTGGCAAGGATGAATGCAGCGAGCGCAGCAGCGCCGTCTGTTCACTATGATGTGACCTACTGTGGCATGGTGGCCATTATTGGCCGTCCTAACGTGGGTAAATCGACCCTGCTGAACCGTTTGCTTGGGCAAAAGATCAGTATTACCTCGAAAAAACCGCAAACGACGCGTCATCGCATCATGGGGATCCATACCGATGGTCCACGTCAAATCGTGTTTATCGACACACCGGGTCTGCATATTGAAGAGCAGCGTGCGATTAACCGTTTGATGAATCGCGCGGCGGCGAGCTCGCTTGCCGATGTGTCTATGGTGATTTTTGTGGTCGATGGCATGACATGGACCGCCGATGATGAGATGGTGTTAAGCAAACTTCGCCGTGGCGGTGAAGAGCGTAAAACCGTTTTAGCCATCAACAAAGTCGATAATATCAAAGACAAAGAAGCCCTTTTCCCTTATTTGGAAGAAGTGGCCAAGAAGTATCCCTTCGATGAGATCCTGCCGATTTCTGCCAGTAAGGGCACTAACGTTAAGCGCATTTTAGATATGGCGGCAGAGTCTCTGCCCGAGAATCCATTCTTCTTCCCCGAAGATTATGTGACCGACCGTTCGCAGCGTTTTATGGCCTCTGAAATTGTCCGCGAAAAACTGATGCGCTTTTTAGGTGATGAATTGCCCTACGATGCGACGGTTGAAATCGAGCAGTTTAAGATGATGGAAAATGGGGTTTACCAAATTAACGCCCTGATCCTCGTCGAGCGAGAAGGCCAAAAGCGGATGGTGATTGGTAGCAAAGGCGAACGCATCCGTACCATCGCTACACAAGCGCGCCTCGATATGGAAACCTTGTTTGATAACAAAGTGTTCCTCGAAGTCTGGGTGAAGGTTAAATCCGGTTGGGCCGATGATGAACGCGCCCTGCGAAGCTTAGGTTACGGTGACGATTAATAGTTACTGATGATAGGCCTAGCCTGACCATGAACGAGCGCGCAGATTGATGAAACGGGGTTATGTTTTGCATCATCGCCCCTATCGGGAGTCTAGCGCGCTGGTCAATCTCCTGGTCGACGGGATTGGGCGTGTCGATGCCGTTGCGCGTGTCGGGAGCGGTAAACGCTCCATCAAAAGTATCCTTCAACCTTTTCAACCGCTGATTTTTGAATTTAGCGGTAAATCAGAACTCAAAAACATCAGCCAAATTGAAGCGGCCGCGCCAGCCGTGCCTTTATCGGGTTATAGCCTGTATGCCGGCATGTATATCAATGAGTTGCTGATGCGTACTCTGTCGGTTCACCATAATGCCGAGGCGTTATTTCTCATCTACCACCAAGCCTTGGTAGGACTTGCGGCGCAGTTTTGTGAATCGAAGCTGCGATACCTTGAGCTAGCGCTTTTGCGGGAACTTGGGGCCATGCCATCCCTTATTCGCGATACCCAAGGTGAACCGCTGATCCCTGAACATTACTATCAACTCGTGCCAGAACTGGGTTTTCAATTTGTGTTGAACAGCAGGGCAAAGCATACCTATCAAGGGGCGATGTTAACCGCGCTTAACGATAATCAATTGTTGCAAGAGCAGTTTTTAGAGGCTAAACGGTTGATGCGGTCCATGCTGCAACCCCTGCTCGGAAACAAGCCGCTGGTGAGTCGGCAGTTGTTTATTCAAGCGACAGCCTCTAACAGAGATGGGAATAATTAGCCCTAGCTCCTGTTTTTTACTGTCTGTCCCAGTACAATAGGGCGCAAATTAGCGTTAATTCTAGCCTTACAAACATAAAGGAGTTCCCGATGAGCCGTATCTTATTGGGTGTTAATATCGACCATATTGCGACCCTGCGTCAGGCCCGTGGCACCAGTTATCCTGATCCTGTCCATGCGGCGGCGGTTGCCGAGCATGCGGGAGCCGACGGTATCACGATTCATTTACGGGAAGACAGACGTCATATTATCGACCGCGATGTGTATCTGCTGGCAAAAACCTTAAAGACGCGGATGAACTTTGAGTGTGCCGTGACTGAAGAAATGCTCAACATCGCCTGCGAAGTTAAACCGACCTACGTTTGCTTAGTCCCTGAAAAACGCCAAGAAGTGACGACTGAAGGTGGTTTAGATGTGGCTGGTCAACTCGATAAAATCACTGCCGCGGTAAGCCGTTTAGCCGCCAATGGTATTCAAGTGTCACTGTTTATCGATGCCGATAAGACGCAAATCGATGCAGCAGTCGCCTCTGGCGCGCCACTTATCGAAATCCATACCGGTTGCTATGCCGATGCCAAAACGGCTGAGGATGAGGCCAAAGAGCTTGCGCGTATCAGCGAAATGGCAAAATACGCCCACGGCAAAGGGTTGGTGGTGAATGCGGGCCACGGGCTGCATTATCACAATGTTAAGCCGATTGCGGCAATCCCTGAGCTGTATGAGCTCAACATCGGCCATGCCATTGTCGCGCGTGCGGCCATTGATGGCTTAGCGACAGCGGTTAAAGATATGAAAGCGCTGATGTTAGAAGGTCGTCGAGGCGAATAATGGCAATCGTTGGGCTTGGCACTGACATAGTTGAAATCGAGCGTATCACGGCTCATGTGGCACGTTCCGGCGATAAGCTGGCTAAACGCGTACTGACAGAGGCTGAGTTCGATATCTATCAACAGCATAGCCAACCGAGCCGCTATTTAGCTAAACGCTTTGCCGCCAAAGAAGCCGCCGCTAAAGCTTTGGGGACGGGGATTGGTCGTGGCGTATCTTTTCAGCATATCCACATTGGCAATACGACTGATGGTGCGCCGACAATTGATTTTACTGAAGGTGCGCTGCAACGTTTAGCTTTGCTCAATGGTGTGATTGGGCACATTTCAATCGCAGATGAAAAATCCTATGCCATTGCGACAGTGATCCTCGAGTCTCGCTAGTCTCTTACCTTGTACGAAAAAGGGAGCTTTAAGCTTAATGCCGTTCACTTAAGAGTGAACGGCATTTTTCTTTGGTCTAACCGGAAACTTGTTTTTGCTCATTTTAAGGACTCGTGGATATGCCCTTTCCCGTTTACCATCCAGCTTAAATTTCCGTGCATT
>NZ_LGYY01000049.1:0-2872 GCF_001308045.1 Shewanella sp. Sh95 | reverse complement strand
TTTTGAATACATAGAAGTTGATTACAACAAAACCAGAAGGCATAGTTCACTTGGCTATTTAAGCCCTGAGAATTTTGAACTGAAACACAGTGCTTAGTTAAGTGTCCAGAGTTAGCGGATCAGATCAGTTAGCTCAATTTGCGAAGTTATTGGATACAGAGGGACAGCCATACCGCCGTAGCAAAATGTTGATCGATGGTAAGGAGCAAAGAGTACTTCGCCTCCCCTGCGAGTGACATTTTATGTGCAAGCCGTTTCAAAAAATTGGCACATTGGAACAACAAGACATAATTTGTGGTACAAACTTAATCATTTATAAACATGAAGTTATAAAGTTTGTACCACAATTCCAATTCCTCTGTCTGAAAATACTCTATATAGGGGTAAATTACTCGCACCAGTTCTTTTCTTTATATGAGTAATTCCTAAGAATCCCCCTAGAAAATGGGGAGATCGAACAAATCCCGCAAAACTGAAATTGTCCGACTAAGACAAGGATGTCTGACCGTTTTATCCCTTATACCCGAGTCAAGTCGGACGAATGAAGCTGGCATAAGAATCCTGAGTAAATACATTACATTAGGAGTTAATATGTCATATCATCAACCCGATATCCCCTCCCCTAACTGCGAAGATTCTATTATCAGGGAAGCAATCACGATCATAGAGCATCGTTATTGTCACTCTGCCCTATATCAAACGGCATTCACGACACCAATCCTGACGAAAGACTATCTACGTCTACGTATGAGTGGCTACGAGCGTGAAGTATTCGCCGTTATGCTCTTAGATAGCCAGCACCGCTTGATAGCCTATGAAGAGCTGTTCTTTGGCACCATAGATGCAGCCTCGGTTTATCCAAGGGAAGTCGTGAAGCTAGTGCTTAGCAGGAATGCCGCAGCAGCGATATTTGCCCATAACCATCCCTCTGGCACACCTGAACCATCACAGGCTGATAGACGCATCACAGAGCGTCTTAAGGAAGCCTTAGCAACGATTGATGTACCAGCCTTAGACCATCTAGTGATTGGCCACCATGAAGTGGTGTCCTTTGCTGAGAGGGGCTGGATATGACCACAACCATTCAGATAGACCTTAAGGCCGCAAGAAGTTTATTGCCGATGACATTAAGCCTCACGCAAATCATTCGGCGGTTACTCCTCAAGAATTTGCCGCCCATTGTGAGTAATGGTGTGACGATTAAATTTCGTGACCCAAGCTACTCTGCCGATGCTGGTGGCTTTCACCCAGTCGAAATCCGCTTGGAATACTCACAGACCACCAGCATGTGGCAAGTTTGCTATATCACGGACTTTGCTTACCAAGGACGCTACTTCCCTGAACTCGAAAAGGATATCGACTTCAACTTCTCAGAGGGTTCAGGGTATCAGGCTTATGTTGGATTTCACCCGCTAAGCCATTTCAGTGGTCTTTATCGGTTATGGGAAGCCAACTTCAGAAGTTATGTGGTTGATGATCTCTATCAGATAACCATCAGTTGGGACTAATCCACCAACACCATTCCATTCAGCACTAACCAGAAAATCACTACATGGGTTCATGTGGTGGGCTTTCGGCTGCCTGAATGCCAGCCATACAGGAGAAACATCATTAGCGAATTAATGAAGTCGGTCGCTAAAGCAGCACTACTGACCATAGTGCCGATCCTCATCCAAGCCTTTGTCGAGCGGTATTTATCAGATGAAGAACGATGGGAAAACGAGGTGAGTGACTCAGATCAAGAAGCTGAGTAACACCTTGTATTCATAGTCAATAAACCAAGCCCATGTGACACGGTGAGAAATACCGCTAACGCCATGTCACATGGGTCCATTTCCGACTTTTGACACGGTTGGTCAGTGAACCTAGACCCTATTGACCAGCTAAGGAGAACCATTATGGCAATTATTGGATATGCCCGAGTATCAACGACAGGGCAAAGCCTCGATGCACAGCTCAATGCTCTGAGTAGCTGCGATAAGATATTTCAGGAGAAAATCAGCGGTGCTAAGGACGACAGGCCACAACTTCAGTTAATGTTAGAGTTTGTTCGAGAAGGCGATTGTGTCATCGTGACCAAGCTGGATAGGTTGGCAAGGAACACCCGCCACTTGTTGGAAATTGCCGAGTTCCTGTCCGGTAAGAAGGTCGCCCTGAAAATCCAGAACCTAGGGATTGATACAGGGACACCAACAGGAAAGCTGATGCTTACGATGGTGGGTGCTATAGCCACCTTCGAGCGGGAGCTAATGCTAGAGCGACAAGCAGAAGGAATTGCGTTAGCCAAACAAAATGGAAAGTACAAAGGGCGTAAACCAACAGCAATGGCAAAGAAATTAGAGGTCATATCGCTAATTAAGCAAGGCTTATCTAAACCTGCTATAGCTCATAAACTGAATATATCTGTATCGAGTGTTCAGCGTATCACCGCACAAAATCAAATAGATAATCTATTAGCTATATGATTAATAACTTGATCTTACTCATTGTAATGTTTCACTTGCCCGATTATATTTCGCACACCAACTCGTAACTTTCATTATATGGAATTAACAATATGGATAATACATTGAAGTTCGTAAGTTTATCTGTAGTCCTTTTGGGAGGATGTGCCTCTACACAACCTTCAATACCTATGCAAAATGTATCTATACCTTCACTATCACAAGAAACCTCTGTTTCTCTGGGTGAAAGTATGTTGAAACAGGCAACAGGTTATATTACTGACACAATAACTCTTGGGAAGGTAGTGTTCATAATTCTGTGTCATTTCAGTAAAATATTCAAAAACAGGAATGACACATGACCCAACCTTTTAACTTCGAACAAGCCCTTAAAGATCTGCAATCAGGTAAAAGCCTCACAGGTAAAG
>NZ_LGYY01000063.1:0-2940 GCF_001308045.1 Shewanella sp. Sh95 | reverse complement strand
ATTTGGGTTGTATGGTTAAGCGACTAAGCGTATACGGTGGATGCCTTGGCAGTCAGAGGCGATGAAGGACGTAGTAACTTGCGAAAAGCGTTGGCGAGCTAGTAACAAGCATTTGAGCTAACGATGTCCGAATGGGGGAACCCGGCCGCATAAGCGGTCATCATGTGGTGAATACATAGCTACATGAGGCAAACGAGGGGAACTGAAACATCTAAGTACCCTTAGGAAAAGAAATCAACCGAGATTCCCCTAGTAGCGGCGAGCGAACGGGGATTAGCCCTTAAGTCAGAGGGGTGTTAGTGGAATGGTCTGGAAAGTCCAGCGGCACAGGGTGATAGCCCCGTACACGAAAACTAACCTTTGATGAAAACGAGTAAGGCGGGACACGTGATATCCTGTTTGAATATGGGGGGACCATCCTCCAAGGCTAAATACTCCTGACTGACCGATAGTGAACCAGTACCGTGAGGGAAAGGCGAAAAGAACCCCTGTGAGGGGAGTGAAATAGAACCTGAAACCGTATACGTACAAGCAGTGGGAGCGGTTCTTGAGACCGTGACTGCGTACCTTTTGTATAATGGGTCAGCGACTTACGTTTTGTAGCGAGGTTAAGCGAATAGCGGAGCCGTAGGGAAACCGAGTGTTAACTGCGCGTTTAGTTGCAAGGCGTAGACCCGAAACCCGGTGATCTAGCCATGGGCAGGTTGAAGGTTGAGTAACATCAACTGGAGGACCGAACCGACTAATGTTGAAAAATTAGCGGATGACTTGTGGCTGGGGGTGAAAGGCCAATCAAACCGGGAGATATCTGGTTCTCCTCGAAAGCTATTTAGGTAGCGCCTCGAGCGAATACCATTGGGGGTAGAGCACTGTTAAGGCTAGGGGGTCATCCCGACTTACCAACCCTTTGCAAACTCCGAATACCAATGAGTACTACTCGGGAGACAGACGGCGGGTGCTAACGTCCGTCGTCAAAAGGGAAACAACCCAGACCGTCAGCTAAGGTCCCAAAGTGTATGTTAAGTGGGAAACGATGTGGGAAGGCTTAGACAGCTAGGATGTTGGCTTAGAAGCAGCCATCATTTAAAGAAAGCGTAATAGCTCACTAGTCGAGTCGGCCTGCGCGGAAGATGTAACGGGGCTAAACATACCACCGAAGCTACGGGTGCAATTCATTAGAGTTGCGCGGTAGAGGAGCGTTCTGTAAGCCGTTGAAGGTGAAGGGGTAACCCACACTGGAGGTATCAGAAGTGCGAATGCTGACATGAGTAACGATAAAGGGGGTGAAAAACCCCCTCGCCGAAAGACCAAGGGTTCCTGTCCAACGTTAATCGGGGCAGGGTGAGTCGACCCCTAAGGTGAGGCCGAAAGGCGTAATCGATGGGAAACAGATTAATATTTCTGTACTTCCGCTAACTGCGATGGAGAGACGGAGAAGGCTAGGCTAGCGCGGCGTTGGTAGTCCGCGTTTAAGGTGGTAGGTGGGTGACTTAGGCAAATCCGGGTCACTATACACTGAGAGCTGATGACGAGTCCCCAAGGGGATGAAGTAGTTGATGCCATGCTTCCAGGAAAATCTTCTAAGCTTCAGGTTAGCGGGAATCGTACCCCAAACCGACACAGGTGGTCGGGTAGAGAATACCAAGGCGCTTGAGAGAACTCGGCTGAAGGAACTAGGCAAAATGGTACCGTAACTTCGGGAGAAGGTACGCTCCTGTTGGTGATGAGACTTGCTCTCTAAGCTGACGGGAGTCGCAGATACCAGGTGGCTGCAACTGTTTATCAAAAACACAGCACTGTGCAAACTCGCAAGAGGAAGTATACGGTGTGACGCCTGCCCGGTGCCGGAAGGTTAATTGATTGGGTTATCGCAAGAGAAGCTCATGATCGAAGCCCCGGTAAACGGCGGCCGTAACTATAACGGTCCTAAGGTAGCGAAATTCCTTGTCGGGTAAGTTCCGACCTGCACGAATGGCGTAATGATGGCCACGCTGTCTCCAGCCGAGACTCAGTGAAGTTGAAATTGCGGTGAAGATGCCGTATACCCGCGGCTAGACGGAAAGACCCCGTGAACCTTTACTATAGCTTGGCACTGAACATTGACCCTACATGTGTAGGATAGGTGGGAGACTATGAAGTTGGAACGCTAGTTCTGATGGAGTCGTCCTTGAAATACCACCCTTGTAGTGTTGATGTTCTAACTTGGCCCCATTATCTGGGGTAAGGACAGTGCCTGGTGGGTAGTTTGACTGGGGCGGTCTCCTCCCAAAGAGTAACGGAGGAGCACGAAGGTTGGCTAAGTACGGTCGGACATCGTACGGTTAGTGCAATGGCATAAGCCAGCTTAACTGCGAGACAGACACGTCGAGCAGGTACGAAAGTAGGTCATAGTGATCCGGTGGTTCTGAATGGAAGGGCCATCGCTCAACGGATAAAAGGTACTCCGGGGATAACAGGCTGATACCGCCCAAGAGTTCATATCGACGGCGGTGTTTGGCACCTCGATGTCGGCTCATCACATCCTGGGGCTGAAGTCGGTCCCAAGGGTATGGCTGTTCGCCATTTAAAGTGGTACGCGAGCTGGGTTCAGAACGTCGTGAGACAGTTCGGTCCCTATCTGCCGTGGGCGTTGGATGATTGAGGGGAGTTGCTCCTAGTACGAGAGGACCGGAGTGAACGAACCGCTGGTGTTCGGGTTGTCATGCCAATGGCATTGCCCGGTAGCTATGTTCGGAATCGATAACCGCTGAAAGCATCTAAGCGGGAAGCGAGCCCCAAGATGAGTCATCCCTTGGACTATAAGTCCACTAAAGAGCCGTTCGAGACTAGGACGTTGATAGGTCAGGTGTGTAAGCGTTGTGAGGCGTTGAGCTAACTGATACTAATGACTCGAGAGGCTTAACCATACAACCCAGATGGGTTTTGCTAAGTAGCACTTAG
>NZ_LGYY01000125.1:0-2941 GCF_001308045.1 Shewanella sp. Sh95 | reverse complement strand
AATGGACCATGCCAATCCACAATTGGAGCCTTTGTTTATCTCAGTTAGCGATTTATTTTGAAGGACGTTTAGATAGCGTGCTGGAAATTTAAAAATTAGCCTGACACAGAATTTTGAACGCCCTCGTATCTGATGTTACCTTTGATAGGCTTGAGCTTATTTACAATTATCCGTCGGATCTAGTTACTCCATACCTTGAACTACTCACTGGCAATCTGAGTTGTCCAGTCAACGCCCGTAAGGCCGATTTATCCTCGCCAATTAATTTTGGAGAAATTTACCTCGCTGCAGAACGGCTACTGGACGTTATTAGTCGTGAAACCATTGCACTGTCTATTTTATTGAGTCCGGGTACACCTGCTATGCAGGCTGTATGGATATTACTCGGTAAAACTCGATTCGCCTGCAACTTTTATCAAGCATCAAAAGAACAAGGCGTTAATATTGTAGAAATTCCTTTTAAGCTTACTGCTGAATATATTCCTTCGATGACTAATCTAGCCCCTACTGAATTTGGGCAACTTGGTCTATTGGACTCTGATGCTGATCCTGCCTTTGATGACATTATTACCCTTGATCCTGAAATGTTACTACTTAAAGCCAAGGCACAAGTTTTAGCATCGCATGAAGTATCTGTGCTGATTTGTGGTGAGAGTGGTACCGGCAAAGAGATGTTTGCTCGGGCAATTCATAATGCAAGTGCGAGAAGGGATAAACCATTTGTTGCGGTCAATTGTGGCGCATTTCCCTCAGAACTTATTGATTCAATACTTTTTGGTCATAAAAAGGGGGCTTTTACTGGTGCGGTTTCAGATAAGGTAGGAGTTTTTGAATTGGCACATTCAGGTACTCTTTTTTTGGATGAGTTTGGCGAGCTTGATAGTTCAGCCCAAGTCAGGCTACTTAGAGTATTACAAGATGGTAAATTCACTCGCTTGGGAGATAGTAAAGAACGTAGCAGCAATTTTCGTTTGATCACAGCAACTAATCGAGACTTGATGGCTGACATTTCCAAGGGTAGGTTCAGGGAGGATTTATTCTATAGGGTTGCCATTGGTGTGTTGTCCTTACCACCTCTAAGGTCTCGACAAAGCGATTTAGACCATCTAGCAGATCAGTTTACCGCCATGCTCACACAAGAATACCCTTCTCTAGGTGGTAAAAAAATTTCCACTGCTGCAAAAAAAATTATCAGTAATCATCGTTGGCCTGGAAATATCAGAGAGCTGAAAGCAACGATTCTTAGGGCAGCCTTATGGTCTGAAACTGCCGTATTGGAAGACGTTGATATACGCAGGGCGATACTTTCGACGCTCCAAAATAGTGAGAGCATTCTCGAAAGAGATATATCAAAAGGTGTTGATATAAAAAGTATTATTGATCTAGTAGAGCGACACTATTTAGAACGAGGATTGGCATTTACGTCAGGGAATAAACGTAAAACGGCGTTGTTACTCGGTTACAACAATCACCAAACTTTAAATAATCGCCTTAAAAAACTCGGCCTAGAAAACGACAATGACTAAATTGGCATAAAAGTCGCTATATGGGTTTGACCCTGAATTAAGCCAGGGATTGCAATTCAACATAAGGAGCTCCACTGTGACACAATTAACGGCAATACAACCACTCTCACGTAAAGATAAACTCTCACAGCTAATGGCTGAGATGAATGTTGGTCTGTTAGAGCGAAAAGAACAAATTAAGCTGATTTTACTAGCCGCGCTTGCTGGTGAGCATGTTTTGCTTGTAGGTCCTCCGGGCACCGCAAAGAGTGAACTGGCCAAACGGCTAAAAAATATCTTTGTTGAAGCGAGTTATTTTGAGCGTTTGTTGACACGTTTTTCTGTCCCAGAAGAAGTCTTTGGGCCTCTTTCTATTCGTGCATTAGAGGATGATAGGTATGTTCGTTTAACTAGTGGTTATCTACCTGATGCATCAGTAGCTTTTATTGATGAAATCTTTAAAGCAAACAGTGCCATTTTGAATAGTCTTTTAACCATATTAAACGAGCGAGAATTTGATAATGGTAATCGTCGATACAAGGTGCCCTTAATTTCGGTTATTGCTGCGAGTAACGAGTTACCTGAAGGTGAGGAGCTTTCTGCTTTATATGATCGCTTTATGTTACGTAGTTTTGTCGGTCCATTGTCTGATAGTTCATTTAGCGAATTATTGCAGCTTTCAGCTGAAAAATTTGAGCCTGAGCTGAATATCCGACTCAAGCTAGAAGATCTTACTGAGGTGCAGCAGTTAGCTGACAAGGTTACCCTGAGTTCTTCTGTGCTGGCATTGTGTAAAGAGTTTCGGGCCTATTTAAACCGAGAGAATATTTACGTTTCGGATAGACGTTGGCTCAAGTTGATAAAACTGATGAAGGTATCAGCATTCACCTCTGGATTGACGCAAGTGAGTAACTATGATGCATGGGTTTTACCTCATTGTCTGTGGAATAAGCCGGTGGAGTTTTCTGGGCTGCAAGATCTCTATAATCAAGCTGTAGCCATCAATGGTGATTTTACCGATGAACGTGCATCAAGTTTAGTGACAACTTGGGAAGGGAGACTAAAGGCTGATAAGTCACAACAAAAGCAGAAAGTAGACAACAAAGGTCGGCCACTGTTTATTAATGATAAAGGTAAGCAGACATTACAATCCTCTGGAGAAGTCCAAAAAACAAATGCTAAAGGTGAAGTTCTCTATTGGGATGACTATGACAATAAAGAGACAACTTCAAGTCGCGGGCGTTATAGCTCTTCATTAAATGCAATTATGATTAATCAAGCATTTAAACCCGTTATGGAATCAATTAGTGGCTTTGTTTCCTAAATCGATTCAGCGAGCAAAGCTCCTCATAATCGTTTGAATATTAAACTACACGGTAAGTTTCAGGCATGCCTAGCCCAGTGAGTTTGTTCAACGCCTTTATCATCGCGTAAGT
>NZ_LGYY01000050.1:0-2980 GCF_001308045.1 Shewanella sp. Sh95 | reverse complement strand
TCAATCAGTGCCTTAGAGGCCAGCATCAAGCTGTTTAATCGTTTTAGGTGAAGTTCTGGGCAGTATTGGTGTAAAGAATGTTGTAGGATATTGGCTTCGCGCATCTTGTTGTCCAAGTGTAGTTTTTGGCGAAACCATTTGATCATGCAACAAGATGCGCTTCCACCCTAATTTGATGATTTATTTGTAAATCATCAGGGGATTCTTCAGTACGTAACACCGCTAATTTACGTCAGTCTTAAGTGGCAAACCTGCCTCAAAACGCCAATTTTCTTCCCTAAATGCTCAAAATTGAGAAAAAGTGTCGACTTTTTGTCATATTTAAGCACTCAAGTGATTTTGTAAAGACTTCATCTGCATTTTTATGCAAGGATGGCGTACCCTATAAATCACCAAGCAAATTAATACTGTAGTTTGCGCGTAATTAGATATTTATTATTTATAAATTTATGCATTTTTAATTTTAAAAATAAACTGACAATATTTACTTTCGTTATTTAGATAATGATACTTAAGGATGATTGACTGTAATTACACAGATAAAACTTATTGCAATAAATAATTACAGTTAATTAAAAATAAGACACCGATCATATTTTTATTGGCAACACCTAGATAAACTCCATGACGTAATAAAACGAATTAATAATTTTCTCGAATTTCATAATGGAGTTGTATATGAAGAGGAAATCTAAAATCATGGCACATATCCGACGTACTAGACATATCATGATGCCTAGCCAACGTGATTACTTCGACCATTCATTTATCTTCCTTCGCTAATCTTCGCGTAGGTAGTAGACCAATTAACAGGTCTAAAGTGGTATTGCCCTCGTAAGCGCATACACTTATCGTACTGTTTTTTTTCAGGTTTATTATCTCGCACCTAAATCAAAGCATTCTTTTGCTCGTGCAGTAACGCTGCGGCTAAGTCATTCATTTTGAATAAATCTATCTATTTATGGCTTTGTTTCCTAAAAGCACAAATAACTACAGAGTGCTTCCTGAGCGCCAGTATGGTGCTTAAAACCCTTGTTTCATCGTCAGTCGTTTATCTGTAATCAGAATATTATTTTGATTTAAACCCGAAAAACATTGGATTTCACTATTAGGAAACAAAGCCTCTATTTATTCTTGGACGACTTATAGCTTCATCATATCTGCACACGGAATAGCCATATCTAATTTAATACCATTAATATTTTTAATTAGGTATAGGTCAAGTTGTATCCAAAACTTTTTAAAGTAAAAGGGAAATTAACGATGAAATCATTAAAAGTTGCCGCCAGTTTATCTGTTAGATCATGTTTTGAAATAGACAGAGAAGTCGTCAATGTATTAACCACAGATTTTTGCGATGTGGGCGCGGCTGTAGTTTCTGTTGATGATGTTAAAAATGGTATTGTTGAAAAAATTAAAAATACCGGATTAAAACTGCCTATTTTCGTATCCGTTTGCTGTGAAGAAACCTTCCCAGATGATATTTGCTCCTCGATTACCGGGGTATTTGAACTCTGCGGTAGCAATACCGATTTCTATGGAAAACAGGTCGAAACCGCCGTCCAAAAATATGAGCAAGCCCTACTACCACCTTTCTTTGGCACACTGAAAAAATACGTGGAAATGGGTAACTCCACCTTTGCCTGTCCAGGCCATCAGGGTGGTCAATTTTTCCGTAAACATCCTGTGGGTCGCCAATTTTTCGATTTCTTTGGCGAAACCATTTTCCGCTCAGATATGTGTAATGCCGACGTTAAACTCGGCGATCTATTAATCCACGAAGGTGCACCGCTGGATGCACAAAAATACGCGGCGAAGGTATTTAACGCCGATAAAACCTACTTTGTGCTTAACGGCACTTCTTCTTCAAACAAAGTGGCGACCAACGCACTGCTAGCGAAGGGTGACTTGGTATTATTCGACCGTAATAACCACAAATCCAACCATCATGGCGCGTTAATTCAAGCGGGCGCAACACCGATTTACTTAGAAACTGCCCGTAACCCCTTCGGTTTTATTGGCGGTATCGACGCCCACTGCTTCCAAGAAGCTTATTTAAGGGAACAAATTCGCGAAGTTGCACCAGAACGAGCCGATGAACAACGGCCATTCCGTTTAGCGATTATCCAACTCGGCACCTACGACGGCACTATCTACAACGCTCGCCAAGTGGTTGATCGTATTGGTCATCTATGTGATTACATCCTGTTTGACTCGGCTTGGGTTGGCTATGAACAGTTTATTCCTATGATGAACGACTGCTCGCCACTGCTGCTGGAACTGACACCTGACGATCCCGGTATTATCGTGACTCAGTCAGTGCACAAACAGCAGGCTGGGTTCTCACAAACCTCGCAAATTCACAAAAAAGATAAACATATCAAAGGCCAAGCCAGATACTGCAACCATAAACGCTTCAACAACGCCTTTATGATGCACGCTTCTACCAGCCCCTTCTATCCGCTGTTTGCCGCATTGGATGTGAACGCTAAGATGCACGAAGGCGCCAGCGGCCGTTATCTGTGGCGTGAAGCGGTCAAAGCCGGTATTGAAGCGCGTAAGTTACTGCTTAAAAAATGTAAATATATCAAGCCATTTATCCCAAGTATGATCGAGGGGCGCCCATGGCAGGATTATCAAACTGAACAAATGGCCGATGATTTACGTTTCTTCGAGTTTGAACCCGGACAAAAATGGCACTCCTTCGAGGGCTATGAAAAAGGCCAATATTTCGTTGATCCTTGTAAATTCCTATTAACTACGCCAGGTATTGATGCCGAAACGGCTTTGTTTCCTAAATCAGTTGAACTAAAACCATAGCTGGTGATCTGATCGGCATAGCCTATCAACTCACCCATCAATCGTGTCAAAACCTCGCTATAAAACAACTAACTGGAAGCAATACAATCAAGCCTTAATTAATCGTGGCTCACTTACCTTCTGGATTGATGAGGACGCTATCGCCCAGTGGAAAGCTAAG
>NZ_LGYY01000008.1:0-3141 GCF_001308045.1 Shewanella sp. Sh95 | reverse complement strand
CGAGGTTACGGATAGAGATAGCGGGAGCGGCCATGATGAATTACCTGCAAAAGAGAGTAATAGATCAGAATGACCGATCGCCGTCAAGTTTTTTAAATCGAAAATTAGGTGCGGAATGACGGATAAAAATGTAATACATTTGAAATACATATAGCAATAAAAATCATCGGCTATTTATAAAATAGCTAGTTTTATACAAATTTAGACTAAAGGTGATTTTTACTACTTAGTGAATGTAGCTCTCAACCTTGAAATTGTAACAACTTCAAGTCTGAAGTGGCTTTGTTGAATTAACTGTTCGTCGACAGATTAAGCTATCCATGAAAGATAACTAATAATAAAATTGTATTACATTTGGAATACACAAATAAGTAATGATTACTTATAAATCAAGCAATGATTAATCAACTGATTCTGTATACTTTGCCGTTGGCTCAAAAAAAGTAGCGCTGTAACAATGGCTTCACCATTAACGTAGCTAACCTCGTACAGTATTCTAAAGTCTTCTTTAATCGCATGCCTTACCTGAGTAACGCCAAGCTCAACTAACTCTTGGCATAACGCATGGCTCAAAGGATTTTGCGTCACGGATGCTTCAAAGGCATCAATAACAGCCTCAATTCTCTCGATAATCGAGATCTCGTCATTCCATTGGGAATAGTGAGATATGGCGCTATCTACGGTGTCTTCAAATGTCTTGGTATATTCCAGTTTCACCACAGACATACTACTCATCCTTTAAAGCGAGTTTACGATTAGCCAAACGCTCCTTGAATGCACTTGATGAGATCGTGCGGCCATTTTGTTGGTCACTTTTCGCAAAACTGACCAACTTCAGTAAAGCAATCGCCTCATCGCGTCGATTTCTATCAGCAACCGACTCAATAACGTAAGCAGGGACACCATTTTGAGTAATAATCATCGGCTCATCGAGGGGCAAACTCGCTGCATTTTTCTTCAAAAAACTGATTGTTTCTATGTTCATAAGTTTGTGCCTGGTTGATTGATTCGAAATAAGGGAACCGGCCATAATCATATCATGCGACACACAAAAGACCAAAAAAAGACCAAATTTAGCCTTTCTTTAATGAGGTGATGTTAATGCATTTTTTGCATTGCAAAAAAGGATATCGACTTACCCCCAAGCATTCATCACTAAGCTATGCCGTTCTTCACTCAGTACCTGCAGATAAATTTCCGTGGTTTTACTGTCGCTATGGCCCATGAGTTGACTGATCACATGCAGAGGTACAGGAGGATTAGCCGTGACCATTGCCACGCCAAAGCCATGCCGTAAACCTTTACCGGTCGCTTGCGCCCCCACAATACCCGCTCTGTGCATGACACGTTTCACTAGGCGATAAGCGGTAGGTCGACTCTGCGGCCATAACAGACTATCAGCATGAATCTCACGGCGTAGCTGTGCACGCAGGCCAAACACCAAATCCAAGTGCTCAATCAAAGACGGCAGCACCGGCACGCTGCGATACTGCGCTTGCTTCAGTCGGCCATGGGGATCGGTTTTATGCTTCTTAAGGGAGCGAATAACTATTGCCGCATCCTCAACCATCACATGCCTAGGCGAGATCGCTAACGCCTCAGACGGGCGACAACCGGTGTAATGCAGGACATGGCAAAACATCCTATCGCTTGGCGATTCTAAGGCACTGGCATCGAGGAAGCGCCGCCGTTCTTCCGCAGTTAAATACAACCGGTCACCATCGGGCGTAAACAGACGCATTTCAGGAGCAATATCGGGGTTTTGCATGGCTTTGAATCAGTTCTCTAGAGATTTGATTCATCTTAAGGGAAAAAACCGCTCCAGAATAGCCGCAAACGGGGGATTGGGACGGGTTTTAGCGGGTGGCGTGAATCAGTCTGGTGTAGAGTGATTCACGGATTAAACGACCACGAGGAAATCTATCGCTAACGCCGCGATTAAAACTTTAAATCAGGATACTTACTCCTTAGCAAGGGTATTACATGATTTAAAAAACAAAAGACTAAACCACAAATACTGATGGTTTTTTCTGGATAGTTGTCTGTTTCAATTTTTACATACGTTGTTTGTAAGTTGGCCGATGAACTCGGAAATATAACTCTATGGTCAGCGTGCGCCTGGCCAATTATGAAAGACTTAATATGTATAAAAGCATTTAAGGCAAAATGGTAATTGGTTTCCCAATTCCCAGGGTCATTCTCAGATATTTTAACCATTAACTGATTAATGCTAGGAAAAGCCTCATTTTTAAACTCACATAACTCGTTAACTTTTCTGGCATGAAATGAAAATTCTAGAAGACTAAAAGTAACTACTTCATTCCAAGAGTTACTCCACTCTGCTGGGAATATGGCGCTGGTGAAAGCGAACAACTGTAATGCATGTTTTTTAGCTTCAGATATATGTATTTCTACAAGCTTTTGTGTATTTTTTGAGTACATGAGTTCTGTTGACTTCCCTAATATTTATATAGTGCGCATGCGCGTTAGCCCGAAGCCAGCGCAAAATGGCAGGATTTTGTGCGAGAACCAGACTAGGTAAATCTGATTCACGCGCATAATTTAAGGCGAGAGATACTATATAACTGAATGGCTGATGACACATAACAACCAAACTCAAATACAACAATCTTAACCACTACGGTCCAAAGAGAATGGAAACACTACACGTTGACATCCCCTCTTGCTCCGTCTGTTTTTACCCGACTTTCCGCACCTGATTTAGGAATAAATTTGCCGATACCGTTCGCCTAACACGTCGAGAATGATCTGCTGGTCCACTGTGAGTCCTGTGACTTGAGGTGGCGCCTCTCCCAACTGGTACTCGTGCACCCCGCCAAAGCGTAAAAAAATCCACCGCGCAGTCGGTTTTTGCGTGGGTTTCTTTTTCATGTCCGCCACACTCCGGTTCTGCTCTACTAAGCCCTGCCGGATCCGGTGCTCCAGCGCCGCATAAATCATCAGGCTACAGGTCATCACCATCAGCAACGCTTCGATACGTTCCGGTTTTTTAAGATATAACGAGGAGGTTAAAAATTCGGGACTTTTCAGAAACCTAAAACCACGCTCGACATTCTGCTGGGCTTTATAGGTAGCCAACAGCTCAGCCATGGTGAGCGTTTCACTGTGATCATTGGTCGC